>JBOGDN010000001.1:0-1921 GCA_050742995.1 Stackebrandtia sp.
GCGCAGCACGTCCACGACGTCCCAGCTCCAGTCCTCGTCGACGCAGTCGGTGAACTGGCCGAGCGCGATTCCCGCGACCCCGTCCAACGCGCCGGAGCGCCGCAGCTGAGTGAGGATCCGGTCCACACGGTACGGCTCCTCGTTGATCTCCTCGCAGAACAAGATCGCGCCCTCGTAGCCGGGGAAGGTGGGCGTTCCCACCGCGTCGACGATCAGCGACAGGTTGCCGCCAAGCAGCCGCCCCGAGACCGCCGTCTCGCCGCGAGTGAGCACTTTGGTCGCCTCGTCGTCGCTGGGGACGATCGTGATCGGGTCCGTCGTCGTCAGCGCGCGGCGAAACTCGTCGGCCACGGCGGGGGAGTGGCCGGCGGAGAAGGTGTTCACGACCGGGCCGTGAATCCCCACGAGGCCGCTGCGCGCGTACAGCGCGGTGTGCAGCACGGTGATGTCGCTGTAGCCGGTCACCGGCTTCGGGTCGCGCCGCGCGGCGTCGAAGTCGACCTGATCGACCATTCGGGACGCGCCGTACCCGCCGCGGATGCACATGACCGCCCGCACGTTCGGGTCGCGCAGCGCGGCGTTGAACTCGGAGGCGCGCACCTCGTCGTCGCCTGCGAGATACCCGACCCGGTCGAAGGCGTGCTCCGACACCTCCACGTTCAAGCCCCAGCCCTTCAACAGCTCGATTCCGGCGGCGGCAGCCTCCTCCTTGGGGGAACCGGACGGGGCGACCAGCCGCACCGTGTCTCCGGGGCGGACTGCGGGAGGGCGAATGATCGGGGAGGTCATAACGCGCGAGCCTACCTTTAGTCGTGTCTGGGTCTGTCGTCGTCGGGGTGTTGCTCGGCCGTCCCAGGCGGCGCCTGGCGGCGTTGTCGTCGTCACACGTGCGGCACGAGCTCTTCCTCCGCCTTGCCATGCATCCACCTGGGACGGCCGCCTACGCAAGCGCCGTCGGTCCTGCGCACATGCCCTAGGCTGTGCGCGGATCGACCGCGCACAGCCTAGGCTCGGAAGCATGGGAACCGCATTGGTCGTCGAAAACGCGCCGACCTGGCATCTCGGCCGCCTCGAGGAGTGGCTGACCGCCGCCGATCTCAAGCCTTCCGTAGTGCGTCCGCATCGCGACGAGGCGATCCCGCTCACCGCCGACGGGCACGAGGCGCTCGTTGCGCTGGGAGGCGGACGCGGGGCGGCGTGGGAGCCGCAGCTGACGAACCTGCTGGAAAGCGCGATCGCTGACGGCGTCGCGACGCTGGCGTTCTGCTCCTCGGCGCGGGCGCTGGCCAAGCGTCGGGGCGGGCGCGTCGCCGCGGTGGAGTCGTTCAATCCGGGACCGCGGCTGCTGGCCAAGCGCGACGCCGCCGGCGACGACCCGCTCTTCGGGCCCGCGCCCATGGCCATAGACGTGGTGGCGTGGCGCCACGAGGAGCTGACCGACCTGCCGCCCGAGGCGGTGCTGCTGGCCGCCTCCCCGCACGGCGCCCCCGACGTGTTCCGGGTGGGGGAGCGCTTCTGGGGCGTGCAGTCCCACGTCGAGTTCGACGCCGACATGGTGACCGGTCTCGACGGCTCGCCGCAGCTGGCCGACCGCGTCGCGGCCGTCGGCGAGCACCTGCGCGAGACCTGGCGGCCGATCGTGGAACGCCTGGGACGGGTCGCGCACGGCAAGCGCGGCGGCGCACCGCTTCCCCTGCTCGACCAGCCGCGATGAGCCGACTGGCCCAACGCCAGCTTGAGCGTCTGACCGCCGGCGACGCGCGGCTCGCGCCCGCACTGGACGAAGACCCGCCGCTGCGGCGACGGCTGCAGACCGTGCTTGGCGCCTCTGAGGCGCTCGGCGACCATCTGGCCGCCAACCCGGACGCCTGGCAGTGCCTGCGGCCGTCGGCTCCCAGCGCCCTGGAGGCGCTGCGCGCCG
>JBOGDN010000002.1:0-2227 GCA_050742995.1 Stackebrandtia sp.
GCCCGATGTTGAGCACCATGTCGGCGAATTCGCCGACCCCGGCCCCGACGCCTACCGTCATCTCGGTCATGTCGCTTATCGTGTCACGCTCGAAGACCCGCCAGCTCTCCCGTTGGGCCGTCGCCGCATGCCCTGCCTGCCCTGGGGGCCTCCAACCTCCTCCCCAATGGCTTCAGCCTATCGATTTGGGAGCGCTTCCGGCAAATCGATTCGCCCGTCCTGTGGATAACCGCCGTATTGTGGAAAACCCAAAGTGGACTAACAAACGCAATAAGCGGCGACGCCTTGAAGTTGACGCGAGGACGCGCCCCAAGCCGTGACAGACGGCCGCCGCCGATCCCCTCCCGTGCGGGGGACCGGCGGCGGCTGTTGCGGACGGACGTCACGAGCCGGGTGCGACGACTCCTTCCGCGTTCTCGACGGGTCCTGCCCGCGCCGTCGCCGTGGCCGGGCCGAAACCCGCCGGCGCCGCCGCCGTCGGCGCGGCCGCCTCGACGACGACGTCCATTCCCGACAGCTCGCACTCAAGCAGTCGGGTCTCGTTGGCTTCGGCCAGTTCGGCGGCGCGTTCGCAGGCGACCGTCTCGCCTTCGACGGCGCGCATCGCCCCGGCCAGCGCCGCGGCGTCGGCGCCGACCTGAGCGCGGTGCCGCGCCTCCACGGCCGCACCCAGCAAGACCCCGCCGGCGGCGAACAGCAACGCCGCCATGCCGATCCCCAACATGAGAATCGAGGCGCTGCCTCGCTCTCGCCGCCGGCAGCGGACCCTCATCACAATCCCTCGGGTTCCCGAGCGGCCGTCGCCGAGCCGGACACCGTCACCGGCGGCAACACCGAACCCAGCGGATACACGGAAACGGAGACCTCGGCGACGACCTCGTCGTCTCCCGTCGACACGCGCACGTCGGCGCCGTCGGGCGCGTGCCGAGCAGCGGCCGGCCCTCCGGGCTCGCCCCGAGCCGCCGCCAAAGCGGCTTCCCGCGCGGCGTCCACGCAGCGAACCTGCGTCGTCACCGCCGACACCGCGAACAACGCCGCCAGCAGCAGCGCCATGACGGCAGGCAGACTGGCGGCCAGCTCGGCGGTGACGAAGCCGCGCTGACGCCGCCTCGCTCGGGCCGACGAGCTCACGACAACGCTCGGGTGATGATGCCCGACAGAGCCTCCTGGACGGTTCCAGACGTGACCACCTTGAGCAGCACGCCGGCGAACGCGACCGCCGCGACGGTGCCGACGGCGTACTCGGCGGTGCTCATCCCGTCCTGCCCGACGAGGCGACGTCGCCAGTCTCGGCGCATGCGGCGAAGAATCCGGTCCATGGTTTGTCCTTTCCGGTCAACGGTCAATAGGTGTTGAGCACCTGGGTCAACGTCGCCGCCACCACGGGCACCAGCCCCGCCAGGACGAACGCCGGGAGAAAACAAAGACACAGCGGCAGCACCATCCACACGCCGGCCCGCTGCGCGGCGGCCTCCGCGGCCTGACGCCGGTCCTCGCGCAGTTCGTCGACGAGCAGGCCCATTCCGTCGGCGAGACTCGCGCCGGTCCGTTCGCTGTGCGCCACCGCCGAGATCAGCCGGCTCGCGCCCGGCACGTCGTCCAGCTCCGCGAACGCCTCGGCCGGCGGAACCCCCAGCGCCGTAGCGCGGGAAGCGCGACGGAACTTCTCGGCCAAGCCGGGCTCGACCGCGGCCGCGGCTCCGGCCGCCGCCTGAGACGCCGGCGCGCCCGAGCGCAGGCAGGTGGCGAAAACATCGACGGCGAAGGGGAGGTCGGACGCGGCGCGCTCTCGGGCGCGTCTGACGTCGGCGGGCATGGCCCGCCCGACGGCGACGTGAACGGCGCAGGCGGTCGCCGCGCCGACGACGACGCCGATCACGCCTCCGACGGCGATCGCCGTCAAGACGCCGAGTCCGACCGCCGCGAGCCTGCGCCGTCGCCTGTCACGACCGGCGACATTTCCAGCGACCCTGGGCAGCAGCAGGCGCAGCCGCCTGCAGGCGCTCATGTCGCCGTCCCCGGAGTCCGGCCCGCGGCGGCGATGCGATGCGACCACATAAGACCCGCCGCCTGCAGGGCTGCCGCGCCGAACGCGCAAGCCGCACCCAGCGGCGTGTGCAGGAGCAGGGCCGTCGGCTCTACCCCGACGGCCTCTCCCAGGAGCAGTCCGGTTACCGGGAGGAACGCCAGCAGCCGGGCGCTGGCCGCCGCGCCCGCTGTGTGGGTC
>JBOGDN010000003.1:0-5096 GCA_050742995.1 Stackebrandtia sp.
GGCACGCGGTGCGCGCCGGGGCGTCGCCGCGTCCTGCGCGCCTGCGAGAGAACAGCCGCGTCGCGGCGTCGACGTCTGCGGCGGTCAAGACGGTCATGACAGCCCGACGATCTCGCCGTTTGAGTCGATGTCTATACGCTCGGCCGCAGGCTGCGACGACAGGCCCGGCATGGTGCGCATGTCGCCGCAGACGGCGTAGATGAAGCCCGCGCCGACCGAAGCGCGCACCTCGCGCACCGGAAGCCGCCATCCGCGCGGCGCTCCCTTGAGCGTCGGGTCGTGCGACAGCGACAGGTGGGTCTTGGCGATGCACACCGGCAGCGAGCCGAAGCCGTGCTTTTCGTAGGCGGCCAGCGCTTTGGCCGCCGCCGGCGACACGTCCACGCCGTCGGCGCCGTAGACCCGCCGCGCCACCGTGTCGATCTTGTCGACGAGCGGCGCGGAGTCCTCGTAGAGGAACTTGAATCCCGACGGCTCCTGGCACGCCTCGGCCACGACCGCGGCCAAGTCGCGCGCGCCCTTGCCGCCCTTGGTGAAGTGGTGGCTTTCGGCGGCATACGCGCCCTCCTCGGCGGCCACGTCCATGATGGCCTGACGTTCGCTCGCGTGGTCCGCGGGGAAGGCGTTCACCGCCACCACCGGGGTCACGCCGTGGGCGCGCACGTTGGCGATCTGCGCGCGGAGGTTGTCGGCGCCGGCCATCACGTCGTCGGGGTTTTCGGCCAACAGCTCCGCCGGCAGCGGCTTGCCCGCCACGATGCGGAAGCGTCCCGAGTGCGCCTTGAGTCCGCGCACCGTGGCCACCACCACCGCCGCGTCGGGAGTCAGCCCCGAGGCGCGGCACTTGATGTTGAAGAACCGCTCGGCGCCCATGTCGGCGCCGAAACCGGCCTCGGTGATGAGGTAGTCGCCGGCGTGGATTCCGATCTGGTCGGCCACGATCGAGGAGTTGCCGTGCGCGATGTTGCCGAAGGGCCCGCAGTGGACCAGCGCGGGCGTCTGCTCGATCGTCTGCATCAGGTTCGGCTGCAGCGCGTCTTTGAGGATCACGCACATCGCGCCGGCGGCCTTGAGCATCTCGGCGGTGACCGGCGTGCCGTCGCCGTCGAAGCCCACGACGATGCGGCCCAGCCGTTCGCGCAGGTCCCGCAGGGACGTCGACAGCGCCAGGATCGCCATCACCTCGCTTGCGGCGGTGATGTCGAATCCGCTTTGGCGGGGAATCCCGTCGGCTTTGCCGCCAAGTCCGGTGACGACCTGCCGCAGGTCGCGGTCGTTGACGTCGACGACCCGCCGCCAGGTGATCGACTGCGGGTCGAGACCCAGCGCGTTGCCCTTGTGCAGGTGGTTGTCGATCATCGCCGACAGCAGATTGTTGGCGGCGGTGACGGCGTGCATGTCGCCGGTGAGGTGAAGGTTCAACGCCTCCATCGGCGCCACCTGCGCGTATCCGCCGCCGGCCGCGCCGCCCTTGATGCCGAACGTCGGCCCCATCGACGGCTGCCGGATCGCCACCACGCCCCGCTTGCCCAGGTGAGCGAAACCCTGCCCAAGGCCGACGGTGGTGGTGGTCTTGCCCTCCCCCAGCGGCGTCGGCGTGATCGCGGTGACCACGACGTACTTCGCGCGGGGCCGGTCGGCCATTTCGGAGGCGGCCGCAAGGGAGATCTTCGCCGCGGAGCGTCCATACGGCTCCAGCAGGTGCGAACCGATCCCGATCGACGCGGCGACGTCGCTCAGCGGCTTCAAGACCGCGTCGCGGGAGATCTCCAGATCCGACGGCATTGTCATTGCGGGGTCTCGCTTTCTCGGGGAGAACTTCAGACCGTCAGGCGGCGGCGAGCGTGGCCGAGCCACCGAGCGGCGGCGGCGACGTGGTTGAACGTGTAAATGTGCAATCCGGACAGTTCGCAGTGTCCGTCGCGCACGCGGGAGTTGAGCTTGCGCACCAGCGAGTCGGGCCGGTAGCCGCGAATCCGCAACAGCTTGCGGACCGTGCGCCCGTTGCCGCGTGCGAACTTCAGCGAGTCGCCGATGCCGATGCGCATGCTGACTCGCAGCAGCTTCGCCATGTCGACGACTCCGGGAACGCCGGCGACCATCGGCAGCCAGATCCCGCGCCGACGCGCCTCGCCGACGAACCCGCAGATCGTCTCGGCGTCGAAGCACATCTGGGTCACCGCGTACGTCGCGTAGCGCTGCTTGGCTTCAAGGGCGGCCCACAGCGTCTCGTCGTCGATGTGGCTGTGTCCTTCGGGATAGGCCGGCACGCCGACGGCGTCCAGTCGATGCCCCAGCGAGTGCATCGCCTCGAGCAGCGCCAGACCGTCGGCGTAGGGAGAGTCGCCGCCGGCGGCGTCTCCGCCGACGACGAACGCGTCGCGGATGCCGGCGTTGTCGAGGCGATGCAGCACCTCCACCAGTTCGGCTTCGTCGCGCATTCCGCGCGCCGACAGGTGAGGCACGGCCCGCATGCCGAGCCCGGCAAGTCGCTCCGCCACTTCCAGCGTGGCCATCGTGCCCCGCGCCGGCGACGACGTCACGGTCACCGTCGTGCCCTGCGGCAGCTTGGCGACCTGGTCGACGATTCCGCCCATCGGCAGGACTTCCAGCCGCGGCTGGCTCAGCAGCGGCGAGACGGCCTGCCATTTCGGCTTCGGCTTCGACCGGACTTTGGGGATGGTCAGTGTCATGGCTTCGGACTCCCGGGCTCGGCGCGGTGGATTCAGGCCTTGGGCTTTTCCTTGCTCGGGTCGTCGAACGGCTTTTGCACGACGACGCCGTTGCGCAGTCCGGACGGGGTTTCCACGCCGACCTTCGTGCCCAGTTCGCTCATGCCGATGGGGACGAACGCCAGGCCGATGTTGCGCTCGAGGCGCGGCGAGTGGCAGGCGCTGGTGACCTCGCCGACGGCGGCGCCCTTGGCGTCCAGCACCGGGAAGCGCTCGATCATCGAGCCGTCGTTGTAGGTCCCGAGCGGCTCGCCGTCGATCTCGACGCCGGCCATGATCCGCGAGACGCCCTCGTCGCGAATGCGCTTGAGAGCTTCCTTGCCGACGAAGTCGGACTCCTGCTCCAAGTCGACCATCCACTTGTAGTCGTAGCCGACTTCCATGGGATTGGTGTCCAAGGTGATGTCGCATCCGTAGGCGAGCATCCCGGCCTCGATGCGGCGCATGTGGCACGGGCCGATCGGGCGCAGACCGTGCGGCTCGCCGGCCTGCCACACCGCGTCCCACAGCCTGCCGGCGTCGCGGCTGGCGTTGTACAGGTAGATCTCGTAGCCAAGCTCGGCGGTGTAGCCGGTGCGGCTGACCACCACGTCCATGCCCTCGAGGGTGTAGTTGCGCATGTAGTAGTAGGGAACGTCGAGGATGGACTCGCCGAACAGGTCGACCATGACGTCCTTGGACTTGGGGCCCTGCACCTGGATCGGCGCCACGTCGATTTCCTTGACCTCGACGTTCCAGCCTCCGGCGTGGGCCAGGCCGAGCGCCCACAGGCCCACGTCGCTGTCGGCGAGCGACAGCCAGAAGCGGTTCTCCTCAAGACGCAGCAGGACGGGGTCGTTGACGATGCCGCCGTCGGGAGCGGTGATGAATACGTACTTGCACTGCTCGACCTTGCACTTGGAAAGGTCGCGCGGGACGAGCATGTTGGTGAACTCGAAGGCGTCCGGCCCGGAGATCTCGATCTGCCGCTCGACGACGACGTCCCACAGTGTGACGCCGTTGAGCAGCGCCCAGTACTCCCCGATCGGGTCGCCGTAGTGGCGAGGGTGGTAGGTGTGGTTGTAGACGCTGTACATGGCCACGCCGTGCTGGCGCGACTTCCAGAAATACGGCGACTTCCGCAGCCGCGTGTACAGCATCACCTTCGGGTCCGTGACGACCTTCGAAGAAGGCGCGGACACATCCGCGGAGACGCGCGGATCGAGTACGTCGGACATGGTCTCTCCCTGAGCCCGAGGAATCCTGGAAATTGACGAAAATCGAAGAATTTGTTGCGTAGTGCCCAACGGTTCTGGACTACGCAACAAGTGTGACGTCGAGATGAGCCGACCGTCAAGGGGTCGCGACAACTTTTCAGCCCCATTCCACATGGGAATTTTTCCGGCGTCGACGCCTGCGACACGCGAGAGTGAGGTGTGCTGGGAGATTGTTCGCGCGGTCGTGGAGGCAGAATGCCTCGATCTCGATATATAACGGGTTTTCTTCCAAAATTTCGGCGCCTCGCGGGGCGTCGAAGGAAGATTCAGACGGCCAGGGCGGCCTTGACGGGGTCGGCTTTGGCCGCCGCTTCGGCCACTTCGGCCTCAGGGCGGCTGCGCCAGGTGATGCCGCCGCCGGCCCACAGATGCAGTCGCGACTCGTCCGCGGCGACGGTGCGAATCGTCAGGCCCAGGGTCGCCCGCTCGGCGGTGACGTACCCCAGGGCGCCCATGGCCGGGCCGCGCCCCACCGGCTCGAGCGCGGCGATGTGGTCGAGCGCGGCCAGCTTCGGCGTGCCCGTGACCGACCCCGGCGGGCAGATCGCCCGCAGCACTTCGGCCAGCCCCACGCCGTGGCGAAGCCGCGCCGTCACCGTCGACTCCGCCTGCCACAGCCCGCACCACTCCCGCAGCGCGAACAGCTCCGGGACGGCCACCGTGCCCGGCCGCGCCACGTGCGCCAAGTCGTTGCGCTCCAAGTCCACGATCATCACGTGCTCGGCGCGCTCCTTCACCGACTCTCGCAGCTCGCGCGCGCCGGCCTCGGTGGCCGGGCCCGTGCCCTTGATGGGCTTGGTCGTCACCGTCCCGTCGGCTACCACGGCGAGACATTCCGGGGACGCCGAGGCCACCGCCCAGCCGTCGCCGGCCAACGCTCCCCCGAACGGCGCTCCGGCAAGTCCCGACACCGCCGTCAACACCGCGTCGAGGTCGCCGTCGTAGTCAGCCTGGGCGTGGCCGACGACGTTGGCCTGGTAGACGTCGCCGCGGCCGATGGCCTGCCGCACCTTCTCCACGGCGGCGGCGTGCCGGCGGGGAGTCCACGAAGGCCGCCACGGCCCCACGCGCAAGACGCCGACCGGGCCGGGATCGGCAGCCGCGGACG
>JBOGDN010000004.1:0-21768 GCA_050742995.1 Stackebrandtia sp.
GCTCTTGAGGACGACAAGACCGACCGCGGTCTTGCCGCCGCCGGTATTCATCTTGATCACCAGGTCGCGTTCGGTGCGTCTTTCATGCCATCGTTCCCATACGTCGGTCTGCACGTCGCGGGGGTAGCGGTACTTTGACGCTTTGGTCGGCAGGGCGCTGAAGATCCGTCGTGGCTCGGTTGCGCTCTCTGCCGCCGAGCCCTTGGCGAGGCGATTGAAGTCGAGTCCAGGCATGTCGCCCTCCCTCGGATTCGCGCGCTGTCTTATCTGTCGCGGCCGGCACATTCCAAGACGGCGGTCCACTCCGAATGTGCGCGGTGGAGTCAGGGCCGCTGCCTACTTCAGTTGCGACCCGAAGATGTTTGGTTACTTATTGTATGCGCTGTGAAGGCTTTGAGCGAGCGTCGTTTGGGGGCTTGGTCAGGCGTCGCAGTGAACACCCCGTCGTTGAACGCGTCGACGGCAGCGCCGCCCGCCGTCCGACCCGCGACGGCGATTTTGTCGGCTGCATGGACAACGATCAGGACGCGGTGGCAGGTCAGGTCCGCCGAGCCGTCCTTAGACGACGGACTCGAATTCGACACGACTAGAGAAACCGACGAATACGCCGGGCCGCGGATCGCCATGCCGGCCAAACTCGGCAAGGCTCGCACCAAATTGGTCCTCGAGGTGAACTTCGGTTGACGCTGTCGCCGTATCCGTTTACTGGCTAGCTGCTTGCCGCGTTCATCTGGCTGGGTACGCCTCCCCGACGCGTGAACGTCGTCTGCCCCGACGTGCCCGGCCCCGTCAGCCCGTGGAGTCTTCGCCGGTCGGCCCGCCTTCGTCGTGCACGTGACGATCAACCTGCCCAGCCAGCACGGCCTCACCATGGCCCTGACCGGGTACGGGGAGAACTCCAACTTCTCAGTGCTCGGCGACTCCGCCCACGCCGACCTCGCCCGGCGACGTGCCGCCGCGCTGACCGACAAAATCGTCGCGCTCGCCGCCCAGGGGTGCTCCGGCACCTGATCACGATACGTCCGGTTTGCGTCGCGGCGGCTGTTTAGGCAAACCGATACGAACGTTCTTGTGCAGATATTTCTCGATGAGGTGTTTGAGCTCGGCGCCTTCGATGAGCCTGATACGTCCGTGTCGTTTGGCGAAGTCGCGAGTGCTGCTTCCGAACCAGGAGGTGGTCACGAGGATTCCGGCACCGGCGCGTTTGTCTTCCATGGCGCCGGCCAGCGAACGCACCGCGTCGGCGGGAACGACCTTTTTGTACCGCTTGGCTTGGATGACGCACAGTCCGCCCACGACCGGGTCGGTGTTGGTGACGACGGCGTCGATACCGTCATCGCGCGAGCCCACCGTGGTGAATCCCTGCATCCTCTCGTGGGCTTCGAAAAGCTGCTTGACAAGATGCTCGAATTTAAACGGGTCCATCTCGATCAGGTCGGCACGCCCGTCCAGCTCGGAGGCGGCGTCGTATTCGTCTCCGAAGCGGAACCGCGACAGATCGAATTCCACGACCGGCTCCACGGCCTCTAGATCGTAGGGGTGCGGCGACACCAGCGCATTGAGATGGGCAAGGCAGTCCGCCGGGCTCAAGTGCCGCAGTTCAAGCTCGTCGAATACGTCGCGGTCGCAGCTGAGGCTGACCAGGCATGGCCGGACGGGCTTGCCAGTGGCTTTGTCGCGGGTCGTCACACGACCGTTGAACACCACTGTGTCCACCAGTCGACGGTCGGACGCGGCGAAGCACTCACGCAGCCTTCGCAGAGAAGTCTGCGCGATCACGTCGCGGTAAAGCCGCTTGACCTCCTGCTGTGGTCGGGACAGCGTTTTGGTCTCACGGCGTGATTTGACGTACTGGTATCCGCGGACAGCGGGGACAATGTCTTGTGCGGGCAAGTCGATCTCTATCCACAGCTCCTTGGGCTCGGGCCGGTACGCCAGGTCGAGTCGAGACGGAAACCCCTGAGGGTATCGGCATCGATCCAGCGCCAGACGCATGTGGCCGCACACCGCGTCCGGGTCGCCGGCGCGATATCGAGCTTCGACCTCGTCCACCGCGGCGTTGTGCCGCGCCGCGGCGGCGCGCTCCTGCTGCTGGCACTGCTCATGTTCGCGGCGCCGCTGATCGAGTTTCTTGCGGCGACGGTCCTCATCCGCTTCGTGTCGTCGCCGATCCTGCTCGTACCGTTCTCGCGCCGACGACAGGCGACGCTCATGGCGGGCTCGGCCGCCGAATAGGACGCCGACAGGTCCCGGCGGAGGCGGATCGTAGTCCTCCCAAGCTGGAGCTGAGGCGCTTTGGGTCAACTCGCGCGGCGGCTCGAATCGGCGAGACCGCGGCGTTTTCCGCAGCCGTTCAAAAGACACCGCAACCGGATCGTCCAGCGAGTCCACTAGCAGAGATTCCAGCGTGCGCACCTTGGCCGAGAGCTGCTCGGTGCGCTGCGCCGCCTGCGCCTCTGTCGCGTCGTGCGCGGCCTGCTCGCGTCGCTTCGCCTCCGCCTTCTCTTCCCGTTCCCGCTCGCGTTGCTGGCGTTGCACCTCGCGTTCCTGACGCCGCTGCTCGACCGCGGCGGCCTTGGCCCGCTGCGCATTGACGCGCTGAGCACGCTGGTACTCGCTCATCACAGCGCGCGCAAAAGACTTGCGACGAGGCGACATGTTCTCACCACACCACGCAGAGTACTGGTCGACTGTCGTTCACGCGACAATCGTCGCCACTGCGCCGGGCGTATGGCCACGACGCATTCGCGTCCAACCAGATACGCGAGTAGTGCCGAGTCGTTGGGATGCGGATACAGGTCTGCACATCCGCAGTGTGGACACGACAGCCATATCTGCGACGACACTTCGTCTTTCAGGCTGATTTAGTCCACGAATCCACTTAAGTCATTCCGGAGAGGCGGCAGGAACAGCTCGATTTCGAGGCCCTTGTGGCTGGAGCGTACGAGGCCTTCGCAGAAGGGCTGGCTGCCTTCGTCGAGCACGGCGGTGATGATGTCCTTGTAGCGTTCGGCCTGGTAGGTCGTGGTTTCACCGACCCTGCGGCCGTCGAGTTGGACTTCGATCGCAAGTTTGCCGCTGTGCTTTCCGGTGGCGACGGCAATGGGGGACAGCTTGACGAAGACGGAAGTGCGTGACTGACCGGGACCCGGCGCATAGGGCGCCAACGCTTCCTGGTGGTCTGATTCCTTGGTGACTGTCACGTTCCTGTCGGCGTCCAGCAAGACGCCGTCGCCCATCTCATTGCGAACGGGTGTGATCTCCGGCGCGAGCAGATGAAGGTGGACGCCGTAAGAGCGTCGCCCACCCCCCATGATGCGTGCCGGACAGCAACCCAACTCATTTCCATTTCCCAAACGCGCAAGCCGCGGATGGCACTCCGCCGCCAGGTCGCGGGCGAGATAACCGACCTTGTGAGGGACACCGGCCTTGTCCAGCAGATCGACACGTACAGCTGTCGAATCGTAGGGATTGTCGGGTTCTGGCACAAGGACCGCGAGCGCGGGGATGGCGTTGTCGAGAGACCGCGGCGCAACGGATTTGCCGGCGGCGACATGCCGCAGCGCTGGCTGGTAATGGGATTCTCCGACCACTTCGACTCGTCCGACCCCTGAGAGGCGGCGGAGCCGTGGGCCGGATCCGGGGCCTTTCGCGGCGTCTCGCTTGAGGGGAGTCGTCTCTTTTACCGCGGGAGGTTCTGGTAGTTGTACGTGCGCGGAATGCGCGGTCGCGCAGGACGCCTCGGCTGGCGTCGGCTCAGACGACCCAAGCCCGGGCTCAGGTCGGTGACGCAGGCGCTGTTTGACGGCCGCGGCCAGAATGAGGTATCGCAGTGCGGCGTCTGAGTTGAGGCACAAGACGTCCGGGTCTTGTTCGGGGGCAGCGTCGCCTCAAGCGGGCCGGCCGCGGGAGCGAATCGTATCCATCCTGACAAGCCGGGGTGTTTGATTTGGACGTCGGCGATGGCGTCGACGTCGACAACCTTGGTTCCCAAAGCTTTCTTTGACGGGTGCGCGGTGAATCCGCCGAACTTCAAAGTCAGCTGCCGTCCGTCGAAGACGGCTCGGCCGTCTGATCCGCTGACCTCGACCGGAGGCGTCCCTGTGGCCACCGGCGCCACGTCGACTGCTTTGGAGTCGAACGTCGTGATCGCGTGGTGCAGCCGCTGTGCGAAAGACGCCGCGGCCGAAGCGTGAACCGGCGCGACTGTCAAGGTGTCAGGGTCGTTCGCCGCCGCCGGATTCGGGTCCTTGAGCAGCATGCGCAGCGCGTCGGCGCCGGGCTTGAGACGAACCGCGAAGGTTCCGTTGCGGACTTTCCCAGGAGCGTTGAAAGAAACAGCCTGAATCGAGCTTAAAGGATAGTGCCGGACGCCCATCGCCTTCTTGAACGCCGAGACGGCAAAGTGGGTCTTGAACGTCACCGTCAGCCCGGATTCGTCCAATGTCGCCGTCCCGTCTTCTGCCTCGAACCAGTCTGGCGCAGGCGACGCCGACCGCGTCTGAGGCGCGAGAGCCGGTGCCGTTCCAACTGCGTCGTCCACCCAAAAGTTCCAGCCAGGCGGGGCCGGCGGCCAGGACGGATCCGGACGCCAAGAATCCGACGGCATAAAACCCGCAGGAGCGGGCGGCCATCCCGGAGGTGGATTGAATCGCCATACCACACTGGGGCAGTCTAGTTACCCTATGCAACATTCGAGTCTACGTGAGCGTGCGGTTAGGTCACGTTTCTCTGTGCGGGTGCCGGGCAGGGTTGTGACGTGCGACGGAGACTCGGATCTCAATTTCGACTGAGTTCGTCGAGCACCGGGTCCGCGAAGGCGCAGACGGCGCGAAGAACTTCGCCGAAACTTTCAGGCAGGCTGGTTTCGAGCTGCTGTTTGCGTCGCCAGGCGGTCCACCGTCGTTGCCCTAGTTCTTCGAAGCCGTCGAGCACCTCCCGCAGAGGCGACGGACGTACGAGACGATGTCTGGTCACGTGTTCGATCGCTTCTGTCAGCTCCCGTGGGTCGACATCGTGTCGACGGATGAGCGTGTAGATGTCGGCGAAGTCGCGCCAGCGAGTGTTGGTGGTACCGCGCTGCATAGCGATGACGAGTTTTTCGGCGAGGATCATCGGCAGCGGGTAGCCGTTCAGCGTGATGTCGCCGTGCAGCAGGCGCGGAAGGACGATCCGTTGCGGCGGGTGGATCGGGTCGCCGACGTCGACGTGGAGGCTCAGTTTGGCTGCCGACAACCGTCCGGCCAGAGTTACACGCACGCCGCTGTAGGCATCCGTCTCGCGGATGGTTTGGGCGGCTGCGCCGTCGACGTCGAACTCCAAGCCGTCGTCGAGTGTGAGGTCGGCTATCGAGCGGATGATGTTCAGGATCTGGGTTTCGTCGTTGTGCGTCTGCTGGGCTTGCAAGTCGACGTCTCGGGTGGGCCGGCGGGAGTTGTACGCGGCCAGGAGGACTCCGCCTTTGAGGATGAAGGAGTCGCGATAAGCCGAGACCGCCAGGCGCGCCAGAAAACCTTCCAGCGCGTAGATCTGGTGGAGTTCGTCAGTCGGCCTACGTCGACGTCGCGCCAGATTTTGGAGGTCGAGATATGCACGTCCCGCGACCGTCTCACGTGTAGGGCGATTTGTCACAGCAGGATCTCCAGAGCTCCGTGGAGTGCTTTCAGCGTCGCGGGGAAGTGTCGGGCTGTCCGCAGCAACTCGTAAGGCGACGCGCCCGGCCGCCCCAGCCACCGCTTCAACGCGGTGTACCCCAGCTCCGGGCCTTCCCGATGTCGCAGCCGGAACGCGTCGACGATGCTGCGCTCTGGGCTGTAGATCCCGAGCGACGTTTGCGCGCTCAGCGACATGACGTCGCGCCCGACGTCGAAAGTCGCCGGGTCAAACTGGTGCCAGGTCACGGGCGCCGTGGTGGCTGGTCGGTGGACGCCTCGAGGCAACGCGAGGTCGATCGTTGCGGGTATATCGTCGATCAATCCATGACGGCTGAGAGCTGCGGCGAGACACAATGTCGCACGAGGCGCCCGAATCGCGATCTCTTGTAGATCTGTATCGCTGGACGGGGCACGGTCGACCCGACGGTATAGACCGCGGCTCAGAGGGTCAACACGCCTGTTTTCGCGTAGGCGATACAGCGCTCGCTTCGACATCCCGGCTTTGCGTGCTTCGCGGTACGTAAATACCTCCGGCAGCTTACGCAGTTCGCCTTCGAGTTCATGGCGTGGCGGCTCGGTCACGAGAATAACTCTACACATCCTTGGGGTAGCTGGGGAGAGATATTCCCGCCGCCGAAGACGAGGTATGACCGGATTCTCCAAGCGACGCCGTGCGTGGCAGACACGATCGGACGCGCTCGGCGAGGCAGGCGGTACGTCGTGCGGGGGACTTCGGGTGCCGAGTTGGAGATTGCTTCGTTGGAATATTTAAAGCTGCGCCGATCTAGTAGGGAGTCGAGGCGGGTGTTTGCGTCGACGTCGCTTTCCGGCGTGTGTTCGACGAGTTGTCTTGCATGGCGCGGTTTGTTCGGCGTCGCGGGCGTCCGCGGCGTGGTCGAGGCTTGGAAGGAGCCGAGTCATGAGCAATTCGCACAAGCGTCCGACGATTGCCTGCGTGTCGGTGTATCGGCGGGGAGAAGTTCGCCTGTCTAGTGACGTTGCCGCCGGATCCGTTGACCGGCAAACGTAGGCGGGCCTATCAGGGCGGGTTCGCCTCGGAGGAGGCCGCGTGGGAGGCCGCGTGGGAGGCGGCGCTGAAGTCCAGGGACGAAGCGTTGCGGGGTGTGGGCCGGCGGACGCTCGACGAGTTCATGGAGCGATGGTTGGAGGCGATGGAAGGCACGGTCAAGCCGTCGACCCGCTCCAGCTACGTCTACTGCTACCGCGGTTTGGTGGCGCCGCGGATCGGCCGACGTCGGCTCGGCGAGATCGACGTTCCCATGTTGAACGCCCTGTACCGCAGACTGAGACAGGGCGGCCGTCGCGGGAACGACGCGAATGCCGAGATGTACCGGTGCTGGAGGGCGCGGCGGGCCGCCGGAGCCGACGCCGGTCCACGTCAGATCGCCGAAGCCTGCCAGACCACGATCCACGCCGCGCGCAAGGCCGTCGCCAGGTACCGGCGGGGCCGCGTCCCGGCGCGGCGCGAACCTGGACTGGCACCCAAGACCGTCATGAACGTCCACCGGCTGCTGCGTCGCGCTCTGTCTGACGCGGTGGCGTGGGGCTGGCTTGAGACCAGCCCGGCCGAGCGCGCGCGGCCGCCGCGCGAGTGCCTGCGCGGCAAGCGGTCAAAGACGGCGGCGTGGACCTTCGAGCAGCTGAACGCGTGGCTGAAGGTGGCCACGACCGATCGGTATGCGGGCGTGTGGGTCTTGGCGGCCACCACGGGCATGCGTCGTTCGGAGCTGGCCGGGGCCGCACGGAATCGACTCGACTTGGACAAGGCCACGCTTGACGTCGGGCCGACCAGAATCGTCGTCAAGGGCGAGGTTCTCGACTCCGACGGCAAGACCGAGTCCAGCCGCCGCGTCATCTCGCTCGACCGGACGACCGTGGCGTATCTGCGGCGGCATCTGGCGATGCTCGACCGCGAACGCCGGGAACGGGGCGGCGGAGGCGGCTGCGGCAGACTGCTGGTCGACTCCGACGGCGAGTCGGTCAATCCGGACACGCTGACGCGGCGTTTTCAGCACCTGGTCGATCGCGCCGACGTGCCGCGCATCCGGCTTCATGATTTGAGGCACACATACGCGACGTTGTCCTTGGATGCGGGGATCCACCTGAAGACCGTGGCTGACCGCCTCGGCCACTCCAGGCCGGTGTACACGCTGCAGACCTACACCCACCGTTCGACCGGCCTCGATCGCGACGCCGCCGAGGAGGTCGGAGAGGCGATTTTCGGCGACGACTGGCCTGCCCCAGAAGACGAAGACTGAGAAGGCCCCTCTGCTTGCTGCACAAGCGGCTACAGTTCTCACATGAAAACGCCCTCAGGCCACTTTGACCTGAGGGCGTTTTGCCTGGTAGCGGGGACAGGATTTGAACCTGCGACCTTCGGGTTATGAGCCCGACGAGCTACCGAACTGCTCTACCCCGCGTCGATTGCGTTGCCAACTGTAGCTCACGGGGGAAGGGGCGCCAAATTGGGGGTGTGTGAGGCGGATCGCGACTTGGGCGGCAGTGAAGGTCATGAATGTGGATCTTGGTGCCGCCGCTTCAGCCGTGCGGTGCCGAGGGCGTTCAATCCCGCGCCCCAGAGCAAGAGGACGACCAACCACTGTGTCCACGCCGGCGCGCTCATCTCGCCGGAGAGCAGGTTCTGGGCGGCCGCGTACGGGGTGAATGCCTGGGCGGGACGCAGGACGTCAACGCTGCCAAGCACGAGCCATATGCCCAGCGGCAGCACAATGGTGGAGAGGCACGCGACGACGGTCCCTCGGATCAGCAGACCCAGCCCGACGCCGACCAGCTGGGCGACGACCTGGACGAGCACGCTGCCCGCCGCGATGATCGCGACGTGGTTCCATGGGTCCGCGGCAGCGCCGGGGGAGGAGACCGCGACGGCGAGGGCGCAGACGCCCGCTCCGAAGGCGCCGACAGCGGCGGCAACCGACGACGCCGCCAACAGGGTGGGGGCGAGCCGGGCGGGAGGCGTCCGCAGCAGGTCGTGAGCCAGCAGGACGCCGATGAACGGCACTGCGACGGACATCAGCAGCTGCACCGGACCGGAGAGCATGGCGTACGTCCGGTCGGCGGGCGGCAGCCCCGCGGACAGCGCCGCAGCGGGCGCAAGACCGAGCAGGAGAGTGATCGCGACGAGCCACCGCCGGGAGCGGGTCTCGACGCAACGCCCGATCGCGGCCAGGGTCGATCCGCCCAATCCGGTGGACGCTTCGCTTGCGCCTTCTACAATGCGCTGATCCACGGCAGACCCTCCTTCGGCGACGTCCTGTCATCCTGCCGCGGCGATGGCGACGACGCCAATTTGATCGGGGATTTTCTGCCGCGCGACGCCTCTGAGGCGCACAATTGGGGTGACGTCAAGTGAATCCAGGAGGCCAATCATGTCGACTGCCATGATGACGGCCAGATGGTCAATCGATATTCAGTTCCAAGAGGACCCGGACCACACCATCGCGACCGCGTCGGCGCGGATGCCGAACGGACGCGAGATCCACGGCACTGGTCGGGCCCGCCGCAATCCCGCTGACAGACCGGTGGCGCGCATCGGCGAAGAAGTCGCCTGTGCGCGTGCGCTGTCGCAGCTTACTCACGCCATGTTGGATTACGCCGCGGACGAGATCGAGGTCAACGTGCGTCGCGGCGACCCGGTGCCCTAGTCGGCGGCGGCCGGCGACGCGGCGTTCCCGCCAGCGCCGGCGACAGCGTGCGAACCGTTGAGGGCTCGGCGACGTCAGTCGAGCCCGGGGGACCGGCTGCGTTGAGCACCGGTTGTCGCGGCTCTGGCGCCGACGGCGTCGGCACGTCGACGGTTGCGGGCGCCCCGGTGCCGGCGACGTCGCGCAGCAGCTTCGAGCTTTCAACGAGCGCGGCCTCCGGCTGCGGCTGCGCGTAGCGAGTCATCGCGAGCACCGCGCCGAGCGTGACGAAGAAGCCGACGGCCGCCAGCCATTCCAGGCCGGGACGGATCTGGTCGCCGAGCAGCACCAGCCCGACCACGGCGGCGGGTGCGGCGAAAGCCGCGTCCATGGACGCCACGGCGGCGGTGGTGCTGCCACGCTGCATCGCCATCGCCAGGAACAGCTGACCGGTCAGCGACTGCACGATGATCAGGCACAGCAGCGGGTGAAAAGAGGTGTCGGTGACGTCGACGACGCTCGCCAGCGGGCGCGAGGCCACGGCCGCCGCGCCGAACGCCAAACCCGCCAGGCCGCCGAGCGCCAGCGACCCGGGGACGCCGCGCAGCTTGCGCGCGGCGAACCATCCCGAGGCCGAGATCGCCACCCAGGTTCCGGCGAGGCCGACGATCGCGGCCCGGCTGAGATCCTTGGACTCCGACGGCTGCGCCGACACCACGAGCGCGGCGATCCCCAGCGTCAGCGCGACGAGCAGCGCTATCTCGGCGCGCGGCAGTCGCCACCGCAGCACCACGACGCCGAGCAGGGCCGTCACGCCAAGTCCCGCGGCCGCCGCGGCCTGAACGAGAAAAAGCGGCAGGTCGGCGCGGGCGGCGATAGCCAGGAGGAATCCCAGCACCTGGCACGCGATGCCGGTGACGTACGTGCGGTGGGAAGCCAGCCGCAGCAACAGACGCGGGTGGAACTCGTCGTGGATTTTCTCTCGCCCGGCGGCGATCGACTGCAGAAAATTCGCGGCGCCGTACGCCACGATCATCGCGCCGAGAAAGCACCAGCCCACGGCCATACGCTTCACCGCCCCCTAAACGGGGACGGTGACGACGAACACGCGATTCCGGGCACTCCAGAGAGAGTAGCCGTGCCGAGCTTGTCCGCCCATTTGGGCCGGGCGCCGCACAAATGTTCCGGTGTGGATTGTCACCGCCCGGCTACAGCCGGCTCGCGTCAGTCGAAGAGGGTGCGGCGCACCACGTCGTGCAGCAGTCCGTTGGTGGCAAGCGCGGAGCCGCCGGCCGGTCCCGGATTGCCCTCCAGGTCGGTGAGCGTCCCGCCGGCTTCCTCGACGATCACCGAAAGCGCGGCCAAGTCCCACAGCTTCACTTCCGGCTCAAGCGCCACGTCGACGGCGCCTTCCGCCAGCAGGACGTAGCTGTAGAAGTCGCCGTAGGCGCGAGACCGCCACGCCTCGCGCAGCAGGCCGACCATGCGTGGGCCCAGCCCGGCGTCGAACCAGCTTGGCAGGCTCGAGTAGCTGATCGACGCGTTGGCCAGACGTCGCACTCCCGAGACCTGAATCCGCTCGGAACGGTTGCGCTGCCGCCCGGCGAAGGCGCCGGTTCCCTTGGCGGCCCACCAGCGGCGGTTCAGCGCAGGGGCCGAGACGACGCCGACGACGGGCTGGTTGCCGTCGAACAGGGAGATGAGCGTGGCCCACACCGGCACGCCCCGCACGTAGCTGGCGGTGCCGTCGATGGGATCGATGACCCAGCGACGCGAGTCGGTGCCGGGCTTGTCGCCGAACTCCTCGCCGTAGACGCCGTCTCTAGGACGGGCCCGACTGAGCGTGGACCGGATCGCCTTTTCCACGGTGGTGTCGGCGTCGCTGACGTGCGTCATGTCCGGCTTGGTTTCCACCCGCAGGTCTTGGCTGCGGAAGCGGTCGGTGGAGATCGAATCGGCGGTGTCGGCGAGCAGTTGCGCCAACCCCAGGTCATCGACGTAGGAGGCCATGCGCGTCAGTCTATGGGCTGGCGGCGTGAGCCGGACGAGTCAGGCCGTCATCGACGCCAGCAGCCGCCGATAGGACTCCAGGCGCTGCGGCGGAATTCCGGCGGCGTCGCGCAGCCCGTCGAGCGCGCAGTCGCCGGCGGCGCCGGTGTGGTCGCACCCGCGGGGACAGTCGCACGCGACCTCGGCGAGGTCGCCGAAGGCGTGCAACAGCGAGTCGGGGGAGACGTGCGCCAGCCCGAACGAGCGCACCCCGGGGGTGTCCACGATCCAGCCGCCCTCGGGCAGCTCGAGCGCCACCGCGCTTGTGGAGGTGTGACGGCCCTTGCCGACGGAGCTGACCGCGCCGACGACCCGGTCCGCGCCAGGCACGAGACGGTTGACCAAGGTGGACTTGCCCACGCCGGAGTGGCCGATGAGCACCGACAGCTTCCCGGCAAGCCGCGACGTCAGCTCGTCGACGGGCTCGTCGGGCCGGCAGACCACCCAGTCCAGCTCGAGATCGTCGTAGTAGGAGCGGATCTCGCCGACGGCGTCTTCGTCGTCGAGATCGGACTTGGTCAGGCACAGCAGCGGCGCGATGTCGGCGTCGTATGCGGCCACCAGGCAACGGTCGATGAAGCCGGTCCGCGGCGGGGGATCGGTCAGCGAGGCCACCACCGTCAGCTGGTCGACGTTGGAGACGATGACGCGTTCGGTGGCGTCGTCGTCGTCGGCCGTGCGCCGCAGCTGGCCGTGCCGGTCGGCGATGCGGACTATCCGCGCCAGCGAGCCGTCGCGTCCGGAGACGTCGCCGACGAGTTTCGCCTTGTCGCCGACCACCACCGACTTGCGTCCCAGTTCGCGCGCGCGCATCGCCGTGACGTCGCGCGGGCGGCCGTCGTCGTCGACGCGGCAGGTGTAGCGGCCGCGGTCGACGGCGAGGACGAGACCTTCCACCGCGTCGGCGTGCTTGGGACGGATCCGAGTGCGGGGACGCGAACCGCGTCCGGGCCGCACCCGGACGTCGTCCTCGTCGTACTCGCGACGGCGCTTCAGGGTCGGTCCCCAAGCAGCTCAGCCCACATGCGGGGAAACTGGGGCAGCGTCTTGGACGTGCACGCCACGTCGGACAGTTCGACGCCGGGCACCGCCAGCCCGATCACCGCCGCGGCCTGGGCCATGCGGTGGTCGTCGTAGGTGTCGAACACGCCGCCGCCGAGCTGACGGGGCCGGATGCGCAGGCCGTCCTCGGTCTGGCCGACGTCGCCTCCCAGACCGTTCAGCTCCGCGGTCAGCGCGGCGAGCCGGTCGGTCTCATGTCCCCGCAGGTGGCCGATTCCGCGCAGAGTGGACGGTGAGTCGGCAAGCGCGCACAAGGCGGCGATCACCGGAGTCAGTTCGCCCACTTCGGACAAATCCGCGTCGATGCCGCGAACCTTGCCGTTGCCTATGACGGTGAGCCCGTCGCCGCTGAGGACGACCCGTCCACCCATGTCGGCGAGCAGTTCGCGCAGCACGTGACCGGGCTGGCTGGTGTGCCGCGGCCACCCCGGGACGGTCACCTCGCCGCCGGTGACCATCGCCGCGGCCAAAAACGGCGCGGCGTTGGACAAGTCGGGTTCCACGTCCCAGGCGCGTCCGGACATCCGGCCCGGCTCCACCTCCCAGACGTTCGGACGCGAGTCGTCCACCGCGGCGCCGGCGGCGCGCAGCATGTCGACGGTCATGCGCACGTGGGGCGCCGAGGGCATCGGCGGGCCGACGTGGCGCAGCACGATTCCGCGCTCGTAGTCGGGCGCCGAAAGCAGCAGGCCCGACACCAGCTGGCTGGACTTCGAGGCGTCGACGACGACCTCGCCGCCGGCGACGCGGCCGACGCCGCCCAACGTGAACGGCAGTCCCTCGCGCCCGCCGTCGTCGACGGACACCCCGAGCGCGGACAGCCCGCGCAGCAACGGCCCCATGGGGCGCTGTCTGGCGCGCGGGTCGCCGTCGAAGGTGACGGCGCCCTCGGCGGTGGCGGCCAGCGGCGGCAGGAATCGCATCACGGTTCCCGCGAGTCCGCAGTCTATGAAGGACGGCCCGCGCAGGGGGCGGGGATGAACGGTCCACAGCGAGTCGTCGCCGACGCCTACCTTGACGCCCATCGCCCGCAGACCGGCCGCCATCAGCGCGGTGTCCCGGGCGCGCAGCGGCTCGGCCAGGGTGCTCGGCCCGACGCTCGCGCCCGACAGCACAAGCGCCCGCGCGGTCATGGACTTGGATCCCGGCACGGTCGCCGAAGCGCGCACCGGAGCCTCGGCCGTCGGCGCGGGCCAGCGAATCGCCTCGGGGGCGCGGGTGTCTGTCACCTACCCAGGTTATCGGGGCGCGTCGTAGGTCGGCCGTAACGTGCTCGACATGTGTGGACGTTTTGTCTCCAAACGAAGCGCGGCCGACTTGGCGACGCTGTTCGACGCCGACGACTTCTCCGGGGACGTCCTGCGGCCGAGCTTCAACGTCGCCCCTATGCAGCGGGCCCCGGTGGTGAGGATGTCCAAGCGCGCGGGCGGACGCGTCGTGGACGCGGCCCGCTGGGGGTTGGTCCCCTCGTGGTCGAAAGACCCCGGCGCCGGGGCGCGGATGATCAACGCCCGCGTCGAGACCGTCGCCTCCTCCCCGGCGTACCGCGCCGCGTTCGCGCGGCGGCGCTGCCTGGTTCCGGCGGACGGCTGGTACGAGTGGCGCAAGCTGCCCGGCGGCGGCAAGCAGCCTTATTTCATGACCGCGCCGCAAGACGGCGGCCCGCTGGTGTTCGCCGGACTGTGGGAACGCTGGGGGCAGGGGGAGGAGGAGTCGCTGCTGACGTGCACGGTGCTGACGCGGCCTGCGTTGGGACGTCTTGAAACGGTGCACGACCGGATGCCGCTGCTTTTGACGCCGGACCGCCACGGCGCCTGGCTGGGAGAAACCGACGGCGGGAACGCCGACGACATTTTGGCCGCTCCCGACGCCGCGCTGCTCGCCGAGTTGGAGATTCGCCCGGTCGGCAAAGCTGTCGGGAATGTGCGAAATGACGGTCCACATTTGATCGAATCCGTCCCTGAACTGGTCGAGGACCCCCCGAAACCGCCCGCAGATGAACATCCCAGTCTGTTCTGACGGTCTATTGCCCCTTAGCCGTTCAGGCTTTTCTCACTGTGAGCTCTTGATCTCTAGGCGCATTGTGGGGTAAAACACAACACTATGCATATGCGGAAGCCGTGGGCATTCCGTCGAGAGACGACGTAAGCGGGAGGTAGGGCGCCGTGAGCCAGACCAGGAAGACCCCCAAGCCTGAAGACGTCGAGGCCGCGCGTCACGACCCGCGGCTGCGACGTGCTCGAGTCATGCAGCGCACCGACCCCGAATGGCGGATGCGGGGCCGCTGCCTTTCGGTCGACCCCGAGACCTTCTTCCCCGAGCCGCAGCAGAACCAGACCGCGGACGCGGCGCTCGCCCTGTGCTCCGGTTGTGCGGTGCAGGCTTCATGTCTGGCGTGGGCGCTGGACGCCGGCGACCGCAACGGAGTGTGGGGCGGCACCACTCCGCGCGAACGCCAGGCCATGCTCGTGGCTTGGCGCAACGAAACGGTGCCTGCGGCTTTAATACCCGCGTGAATGGGAGTCTGTGGGCCTCCCGGGCCCCGCTGCGGTGTCGGCTGCGGGGCCCGGGCAGGGCCTGGGAGGTTGGCAACACAGGCCGCGAAGCCTGTGTTCGGGAGACTCCTAACGGGTCCAGTGATGTCAACGAGTCGATTTGGGTGAAGTTACGGTCAGTGCGCGATCGATCACGTCTCGCTTCGTTCGATCCCGTGTCATGAGCACAGCGTGATCACGTCATACGTATGCGTAGTGCTCGGGGAGAGCTGGAATTCCTCGGGCGGCGGGGGTGTTTTATCCCTCGTGTGACGGTTTCGGAGCCGGCGCCTGAACAGAGTTCATACTCGGCGGCTTTTCGCGCGCCGGGAGAGTTCAATCTCGGCTCGCAAACTAGGCCGAGGAGGGAGTTCGACTTGATGACGTCCTTGCGCAACTGCGCCGACGCTGCTGAGAAGCTCCGTCTGCAGAAGTTGCTGGACGGTCCCGCCTGGCCGACGGACGGCGCCGCCGAAGTGGTGGCCAAACCGTCCCCCGACGCCGTACTCTCGGCGCAACATGATGCGACGAGAGGGGAGCAGGTGACCGCCGGCGAAGACGCGGAGACCATTGAAGAGCGTCGGTCCCGCTTCGAACGCGACGCCATGCCGCTGGTGGACCAGCTGTACGGCGCCGCGCTGCGCATGACGCGCAATCCCCAGGACGCCGAAGACCTGGTGCAGGAGACGTATCTGAAAGCCTTCAGCGCGTTCCACCAGTTCAAGGCCGGCACCAACCTGCGGGCGTGGATGTACCGCATTCTGACGAACACGTACATCAACTCCTACCGCAAACGCAAGCGCCAGCCCTTGCAGTCGCCCACCGAGGAAATCACCGACTGGCAGCTGGTGGCCGCCGAGTCGCACACTTCGACCGGTCTGCGATCCGCCGAGATCGAAGCCCTGGACCGGCTGCCCGACTCCGACGTCAAGGACGCCATGGCGCGGCTCCCCGAGGAGTTCCGCCTCGCGGTCTACCTTGCCGACGTAGAGGGCTTCGCCTACAAAGAGATCGCCGAGATCATGAGCACGCCGATCGGCACCGTGATGTCACGACTGCACCGCGGCCGCCGCCAACTTCGTGACATGCTTAAAGGGTATGCCGAGCAACGGGGCATCGCAGCCTCGTCGGACAATGGAGAGGAGGTGTCACGGTGAGCTGCGGTGACCCTCATGAGGTGGACTGCCGCGAGGTGTTGGCCGAGGTCTACTTCTACCTGGACTCCGAATGCGCCGACGCGCGCCGCGACATCATCAAGCAGCATCTGGCCGAGTGTTCGCCGTGCCTGGCGGAATACGGGATCGAGCAGGACGTGCGCGCTCTGGTCCATCGGTGCTGCTCCAAGGAGACCGCTCCGATGGAGGTCAAGGACCGTCTGCGCGCCAAGCTCGCGTCCTTTGACTTCGGCGGGGAGAGCGTGAAAAAGGCCGACCGGCCCTTCGACGTGTAGTCGACGCGAAGAGGGGCGGCCCGGGATGAGCCGCCGCCTCTCGACGAATCAGCTGTTGGGGCGCTTGCCGTGGTTGGCGTTCTTCTTTTTACGCGCCTTGCGCTTGCGTGCGGCCTTAGCCATGAATCCTCCTGAAGACCTCGGTTGCCCGACGATCTAGGATACGCATCGCCCGGCTGCGTCCATGTGCCCGGCGGTAGGGCCTGTGTGAGGGCCCTCTTCCGTCGCGAGCGGCCTCCAGGCGAGTGGATCAAGGCGGAGGTGCTTCTGCATCCCGGTGTTGGATGCAGGAGTGCCGACAACGCCGCGAGTAAAACTCGAACGACGGCGCTTCGCAAGGACCGTCGCGTCTGGTGGACGCGCAGCAGGAAACGGGGCCTTCACACAGGCCCTAAAGTGATCAGCGGCGAGCGAAGCCGACCGATCGAGACGCAGGAGGCGATAATGGCCGAGGAGATCCGTGCCGAGATGGTGGCCAACGTCTGGAAGGTGGTCGCCAAGCCCGGCGACGAGATCACCGACGCCGATCCCATCGTCATCCTGGAGTCGATGAAGATGGAAATCCCGGTGCACGCCGAGGAGGACGGCACGGTCGTCAGCGTCGACGTCAACGAGGGCGACGTGGTCCAGGAAGGCGATCTCATCGCCGTCGTCGAGTAGTCCTCCCTGCTGGGAAAATGCCCGCTGAACGTCGGGCCCCTTCTGTACGGTTTACTTCCGAACTCGCTTGGAGGAAGTGCCGTGGATTTCGAGATTCGGTCGGCGACGCCGGCCGACTATGACGCGATCGCACGTATCAGCGTCGAGGCTTATCGCGACGGCGGACATTTCGCCGGGTCGGCCGGCGACTACGAATCGTCGGTGCGCGACGCGGCGGGACGTGCCGCGCATTCCGAGCTGCTGGTGGCCGTCGATTCCGACGGCGCCGTGCTCGGATCGGTGACGGTGTGTCCCCCGGGGTCCGAGATGGCCGAAATCAGCCGCGACGGGGAGCTGGAGTTTCGAATGCTCGCCGTCTCACCCCAGGCCCAGGGACGCGGCGTGGGGGAGGCGCTGACGCGGGCGTGTCTGGAGCGGGGCAGGCAGCTGGGATGCCGCGCCGTGGCCATCTGCACGCGCGCCGACGTCGCGTTGAACGCCCAGCGGCTATACCGGCGGCTGGGATTCGAGCGAATCCCCGAGCGGGACTGGAGCCCGCTGCCTGGAGTCGAGCTGATCGCGTGGTCGGCGTCTCTCTGACCCCCGTGGAAGGTCCGCGCATAACTGCACGCAATATGCTTGACGCACGCAGAACCGCGCAAACAGCGAGCAGCGGGAGATTCTCCGATGAACCAGCAGCAGGCGGCGCGAAACGCCTCGACCGCACGTCCTGACCAGGCGTCCGTCGCGGCCGCCGCGCCCGGCGCCGGCATGACGGCCGACATCGCCGAGCAGCCGGAGATGTTCGCGCACCTGATCGACGCCCAGGCCGGCGCGATCGCCGAGGCCGCGGCCGCCGTGGCGCGGCGGCGGCCCCGCTTCGCCCTGTTCACCGCACGCGGCACCTCCGACCACGCCGCGCTGTACGCGGCCTACCTCACCGAGATCCGGCTCGGCATTCCCGCCGGCCTCGCCTCGCCGAGCGCGATCACGGTGTTCGGCGCCCGCCCCGACCTGTCGGAGTCGCTGGTAGTCGGCGTCTCCCAGTCCGGCGGCTCGCCCGACATCGCCGAGGTGCTGCGGGTGGCGCGGGAGTCGGGCGCGCAGACGCTCGCGGTGACGAACAACCCCGACTCGGCGCTGGCGAGCCAGGCCGAGCTGCACATCGACGTGTCCGCGGGCCACGAGCGGGCGGTGGCGGCCACGAAGACCTACACCGCCGAGCTGCTGGCTCTGTGCCTGCTCGTGGAGGGAATCCGCGCCGGAGACGGACGGCTCGAGGCCGCCGAGCACGCCGAGGTCTCGCGGCTGCCGGAGCTGGCCCGCACCGTCCTGGAGGACGACACCGCCGAGCAGCTGGCCCAGCGTTACCGCTTCGCCGACAGGATGGTCACCACCGGACGCGGCTACGCGTACCCGACGGCGCGGGAGACCGCCCTCAAACTCATGGAGACGTCGTATCTGCCGGCGCTGTCCTTCTCCGGCGCCGACCTGCTGCACGGTCCGCTTGCCATGGCCGATCCGGACGTGCCCGTGCTGGCGGTCGTCGGCGCCGGGCCCGGGGGAGCGGCGATGCGCGAGGTCCTGGGGCGGCTGGACTACGCCCGAGCCGACGTCGTGACGATCGGCCCCCACGACGTCAAGGGCTCCACGCTGCGAATCCCCACGCCGGCGGTAGACGAGCGCTACGCGCCGATGTTGGACATCCTCCCCATGCAGCGGCTGGCGCTCGCGCTCGCGCTGACCCGCGGCGAGAATCCCGACGCGCCACGCGGTCTGCGCAAAGTCACCGAAACGATGTGACACTGCGTCAGCTGCGGCTATCCGTCCCGCTGTTTCCATTTGATAACGATTGCCCCGCTCCTGAGGCCGCTTTCTTGCACGCACCGTGAGCTGTCTTGCCACTCGTGGTCACATTCGCGATCTTTAGTCACAAATAGATCACGAACCATTGGCTGTGATCGTCACATTTCACTTGGAATGCCGCTAGGGTCTGTGCCTTGACACAGCCGGACGCGATTCGCCCCGCGTCGAGAGGGACGGCTGCCGCGGTCCCTTGAATGGAGGAAAGTATTGAACATCGTTGATTACGTCCGGGAGAACTCGGATCTCCTGTTTTTCTCGCTGTGGCAGCACGCCAGCATGACAGCCCAATGCGTGCTCCTGGCCACGGTGATCGGGCTGCTCCTCGCCGTGGCCTCCTACCGGCTGCCGTGGCTTTCGGGTCTGACCACCGGCATGGCTTCCGCGATCTTCACGATCCCTTCCTTCGCCCTCTTCGGCCTGATGATCCCGATCGTGGGACTCGGAGTCATGCCGGCCGTCGTCGCGCTCACCGTCTACGCCCTGCTGCCGATCGTGCGCAACAGCATCGTCGGGTTGAACAGCGTGGACAAAGCCATGGTCGACGCCGCGCGCGGCATGGGGATGAGCCGCCTGTCGATCCTGCTGAAGGTGGAGCTGCCGCTGGCGTGGCCGGTCGTGCTCACCGGGATTCGGGTCGCCACGCAGCTGGCCGTCGGCGTGGGCGCCATCGCCGCCTACGTCTCCGGTCCGGGCCTAGGCGACCAGATCTTCTCCGGCCTGGCACGGCTCGGCGGCGCCAACGCCTCCAACGCCATCCTGGTCGGCACGATCGGCATCATCCTTCTCGCGTTGCTGTTCGACGCGGTTTATGTACTCATTGGACGACTTACCACTTCGAGGGGACTCCGTGTCTGACACCAACAACTCCGCGGCCTCCGGCGCCGAGATCACACTTCGCGACGTCACCAAACGCTATGCGGGACAGCGAATCGCCGCGGTCGACAACGTCAACCTGACGGTCCCGGCCGGAGAGATCGTCATGTTCGTCGGTCCCTCCGGATGCGGCAAGACCACCACCATGCGGATGATCAACCGCCTCATCGAGCCCACGAGCGGGGAGATCCTCATCGGAGGGGAGAACGTCCGCAAGAAGAACGCCAACCAGCTGCGCCGTCATATCGGCTATGTCATCCAGGCCGGCGGCCTGTTCCCGCACATGACAGTCGCCGACAACGTCGCCCTGGTGCCGCGCATGCTCAACTGGAGCGCCGACAAGATCTCCGACCGCGTCCGCGCGGTGCTGTCCCTGGTGGATCTGGAGCCCGGAGAGTTCGCCAACCGCTACCCGCGGCAGCTGTCCGGCGGCCAGCAACAGCGCGTCGGCGTGGCAAGGGCGCTTGCGGCCGATCCGCCGGTGCTGCTGATGGACGAGCCGTTCGGCGCCGTCGACCCCATCACGCGGGCGCGACTGCAGGACGAGCTGCTCGCGCTGCAGGAAGAGCTGCACAAGACCATCGTGTTCGTCACCCACGACTTCGACGAAGCCGTCAAGCTCGGCGACCGCATCGCGATCCTCGCCGAGGGCTCCCGGATCGTGCAGTACGACGAGCCGGCCGCGATCCTCGCCAACCCCGCCGACGACTTCGTGCGCGGATTCATCGGCGAGGGCGGCGCCATGAAGCTGCTCAACGTCACCCGGCTCGCCGACATCGAACTGGCCGACGTGGCCGTCGCCAAGCCGACCGACACCGCAACCGAGGTGCTCGAGAAGCTGT
Organism: Stackebrandtia sp.; assembly: GCA_050742995.1. GTDB lineage: Bacteria > Actinomycetota > Actinomycetes > Mycobacteriales > Micromonosporaceae > Stackebrandtia. The sequence goes on from JBOGDN010000004.1 coordinate 20,632, forward strand.
CCCAGAAGGACGCGAATTGGGCCTTCGTGCTTGACGAGGACGACCATCCGGTGCGCTGGGTGACCGAAGACGCCTTGCGCGACATGGCCGGCCCGCTCGGCGAGGCCGGCGAGCGGATCCAGGAGACGATCAGCGGACGGGCCACCGTGCAAGAGGCGCTCGAGGCGCTGCTGAAGTCCGAATGCAACTTCGTGCCGGTGACGATGCGCCGCAAGTACGTCGGCTCGGTCCGGCTGGAGACGGTGCAGCACGCGATCAGCCAGCTGCGCTCGCAGCCCACGGCGGGGAGCCGCGTATGAGCACATTGGGTAAACAAGAGCTGGAGGCGGTGGGCGCCGTGCCGGCCGACACCGGCAAGAAGGCGTTGGGCCTGCTCGCCACTCCGGCGATCATCCTCGCCGGCGAGCACGCCCTGCTGCTGTACCTGTACTTCAAGCGCGACGAGCTCGACGCGTCGGTGCTGGAGTCGATCAACGTGTCCACGCTGACGCGGCTGACGGTCGAACACCTGGCGCTGACCGCCGTGTCCACGGTCATCGTGCTGTCGATCGCGGTGCCGGTGGGGATCATTCTGTCCCGCAAGGTGGCAAGGAAGGCCACCCCGGTGGTGCTGGCCCTGGCCAACATGGGCCAGGGCGCTCCGGCCATCGGCATCGTGGCGCTGCTGGCGGTGTGGCTGGGAATCGGATTCTGGCCGGCGATCATCGCGCTGACCCTTTACAGCATCCTTCCAGCGCTGCGCAACACGCTCGTGGGCCTGGAGCAGGTCGATCCGGCCCTCGTCGACGCCGGCCGCGGCATCGGCATGTCGGCTCCGGCGGTGCTGTTCCGCGTCGAACTTCCGCTGGCGGTTCCGGTGATTCTCGCCGGCGTCCGCACCACGCTGGTGCTCAATGTGGGCGTGGCCGCGCTTGCCTCGTTCATCGGCGCCGGAGGGCTCGGCGAGCTGGTGACCACCGGCGTGAAGCTGTACCAGCTTCCGGTCCTCATCGTCGGCAGCGCGATGATCGCGATGCTGGCCATGACGATCGACTGGATCGCCGCGATCGCCGAACGCTACCTGCACCCGAAGGGAGTCTGATCCGAATGCGCAGAACACGAGTGCTGTTGGCCGGCCTGCTCATCGCCGTCCTGGCC
>JBOGDN010000005.1:0-9775 GCA_050742995.1 Stackebrandtia sp.
ACCTACGACTGCTATCCGGAAGGCGACGGCCAAATCATTTGGATATGGACGCGCTGTCTCGAAACGCTGAGTTGACCGTGCCTGCGGACGGGCTCGACGAGCAGATCGACAAGCTGTACGAGAAACCGCGGTTGGTGGTGTTGGCCGCTACGGCAGAGGCCGGTCAAGGTACGGCAGCGAAGTACCTTGCCTATCACCTCAATACGAAGAGAAGAAACGGAGAGCTGGCGACAACTCTCGAGACAGAAGAAGATGACTGGCGGCTGGTCGAGTTGTTGGACCTCCAGCCGGAGCGTGCCGTCGTCATCGTGGACTATTCCGAAAGTACCAAGACTGCGATGGAGCTTGGGAAAGAAATCGAACCCGTACCACCGCTGCTAGACGAAAAAGACCAGTATCTAATTCTGCTGGTCTCGCAACAGACCGGAGACAGATTTACCTCAAGGCAGTATGTGCACACCCTTGGTCGCCCTCGCGCCACCGAGGTCTTCGTAAGGCAAGCCAGCGGCCAAGTTCCCGAGCAGCTGCTTCGGGAGCTTCAAGAGCAACAATGGCTTTCCCAGCAGCTAGAGAATGCTTGGCCTCCGGTAGCTGCTCGACTCGCCAGCCTGACCATCCAGTTGCATCATAGTGGAGTAAAAGACCCTGTGGAGCTTGTGCGGCAACTACGGGACGTCCACGGCGACTGGACCGTGCAGCTAGAGGAGGACTACGGCGGTCAGGACAACGGTGAGGTATGTGCGCTCATGCTGGGCGCTGCCTTGTTCGAAGGAGGAGCGCTTACCACGATGGTCGACGCTGGAGACGTTCTCCTGCGTACATCGAAGTGGAATAGCCAACCGGTGCATCCCCTGGAACAACTCAGCCCACATCATCGGCTGAAAGCCTTGGAGGCGGAGCCACGATTCGACGTGGGCCAACGGCGATTCGCCCGGGCGGAGTACGGTGCTGCCGTCATTCCGTACGTATGGCGGACCTTTCCCAGACTGCAGCCACATCTGCGCAACTGGCTCAGCACGCTGCCGTTTAAGCTCAGCACACTGCCGTATGACGACCGCAAGCACTTGGTGTCGCGGATCCTAGGCATTGCTCGGCACAAAGACACAGGCATCAAACTCCTACGCGAGGTCGCCGAGAGCTGGATCACCTGTCAAGGCGTGCCTCAAAAAGCGCCTCAGCCTTACTTCGAGGCGGCACACGCGATGGCGATCGAGCTGCTCGACGCCGCTGCAGTCGACCGAAAGCTCGGCCATCGCGTTCGCCGCGTACTGTACGACTGGGCTTACGGTGAGGGTGCTGGAATCCGGCAGAAGCAAGCTGTAGCCGAGGTCTGTCGTGGCCAGCTGTCCAAAAGATACCCGCTCAATGCGCTTACCAGGCTTAAGCACCTTGCTTCCCATGATGATCGGACGGTGCGAAACGAAACCCATAAGTCGCTGCTGTCGATCGGCGAGGAGATAGGAATTGGATCATTGCTTCGCTACTTGAGAGAGTGGCTGGATCCGCATAAACCTCGCCGTGCCGAATCGGTCCTGCGGCTGTTGGAAGACACGTTGTCCGACCCAGACACATTGCCGATCCTGCTGGGGCCGATCGACGAGACACGCCTAGGGGACTTCTGGGCCAGATTGCTCAAGCTTCTCGACCTCACACAGCTTGAACACTTGGCGCGCATGGTAGCCGCGGCTGCAGCAGAATCTTCCATAGTGAAAGAAGCAGAGGAAGCGGTTGAACGCCTCGTCGAGTTGGCGGCCGACGACCAGAGGTCCTATGACAGCCTGCTATACGCCTCTAGTCAGTTTGCCGCCGATCGCTGGCGCAGTTTCGACGGTGTCGAGCGGTTCCTGCTGCGTATGCAAATCCAGCTGAAAGAATGCCGCTCGCCGGCGCTACGGACAGCCGCAGCTACGATGGGACAGGAGGCGACATGACAGCAGGCAGATTGCAGAGACTCTGGAACGCCATGCGCGAGGCGCTCAGCCCGCCGCAACGAAACCTCATTCACGAATCCGGCACAGTCAGAGGCGGGTCGATGAATTCTAGGATGCTAACTGAGCGGCTCTTGGCCACTTCGGAACACGATGCCGGGCGATGGGGGCTCAACTTCCCAAGCAGCGAGCCAAAGATGCCGTTTCGAGTGCACTTTCGCGTCCTGTACCGCGACATTCAAGGCAAAGGCGACAGAGGCACGGCGGCTGCCGTGGCCGCAGCGCGAGACCGAATCGCAAAGCTTAGCGCTCAGCACACGCTGACGCAGCGAGAACATCTCCAGATCGACTTGGAGACCTGGCTGCCGGAACTTCGGCAGACCGCTGTCCGCGATGTGTGGGCAAAGGCCATAGAAATCACGGTCGAAGTCGACGAACATCTGGAACAAGCAGCGAAGGCGCAAGATGAACTTTGGCTGCGCACGCAACTTCATCACTGGAGGTACCAACAGGAAATAGCGCAGACCCGGCATGCTCGAGACCTGCTCGCCGACCCGGCACGGGCGGCTGCATGGTGGCTGGCGCATCATCCCGCCGAGATCGAACGACTGCCACGGGTGTGCGAATCCTTTACGGAGGCACACCGTCAAGTGACTGCGGACCCAGGTTCCGGTTCTGGCGAACTGAATACTCTGGTCACGCGCCTATGGGAAGCATCAGAGCCGCATGCCCGACATGGACTTTTGAAGATACTCCATGACTTCGCAGTCTCATACCGCCACGTCTCATTGGCTGGCGACATCGAGCGGCTATTTGAAGAAAGCGCATCATGACTGTTGCTGGCGACGGAGTTGTCAAGGATTTGACACACCCTGCTTAATCGGGCGCGACCTTACTTCCACGATTGGAGCCGACGCTACGAGCTGATCGCCAGCTGTCGGGCCAGCCCGTGGGATCTCGCTCGTAGAATCAGAGGATGAACCCCGCAGTCACAATTTTGATCATCGCCTGATAGTCTCGACCCTCTTCGAGACTTGGACCCTTGTATACAGCTATAGGCAGGCGGGTGCCGCTGCAAGAGCAAATGTGCTCACGGAGAAGGCTCAACGCGAGAGGGTCGAGCCACATGTAGTTGTAGATATCCGTCCTCAGATCCCAGGATCCTCCCTGCTCGTTCTGAGCATCGAGAACATTGGCCCTATGGTCGCACGCGATGTGCAAATCACAGTAGGCCCACCACTACAAACCACCCTTGGCAAAGCCAAGGCAGACGTTCTGATCGTGCCGTGGCTCGAAAGATCTCAACGTTGCCTCCCGGGCGACGACTGCCGTACCCAATAGATATTGGGGATCACGTCTTCACTGCAGATTTGCTGACAGTCTATAGCTTCAAGGTCGAAGCAGTCGGACCGTTTGGCCAAGTAGAACCGCTGCTCTACACGGTGGATCTCAACATTTTGAGACGCAGTGTGCTGGAGACTGACTCGGTGGAAGTGGAGTTTGCATGAGATCGCGACTCAGATGAGGAAAGTGGAGTCCGCTTTGAAGAAACAGCTTGAGCAATGATTGATATCGAAAGTTCCCAACGCCTCATTGCTCGTGTCAAACATGTCAGCGAGTACCCCAGCGCCTCAGCGATTCCATGAAGAGTTGGAAGCTGGTGCATTCTCTGCAGCGACCCAAGGCGAGCAAGAGTGACGATCAGACACTCCCGACCTGAGTTGTGGAGCTCACCGTGTGCGCAGTGAACGTGGCTAGCGGGAACACAGAGCTTGCGTTGTGACTCAGGATGCCCTTTCGGCAAGGGTGCCGCACCCATTGCAGGCTGTGATCCATCTCGACCGAAAATCCTGTGGGGTGCGGGGCCGTCGCGGGAAAGCCCAAGGTTAAAGCGCCTGAGGCAAGGACCGGCGGAGGCTCGCGGTCAAGGGCGGCCCAAGGGCCGTCGTACAGCGATGCGAAGCGCCGTTGACGGCGAGGGCCGGCCCCGAGATCAAACCGTAACCGAGGACCTGTCCAACAAACTTGACACAGCTCACTCAGTCGGCTTGGGCGGCGAGGCGTTGGGCCATGTCGTCGAGTTTGGCCGCGGCGGCCGGGGTGACGCCGGCGTCGCGGTGTTCCAGGAGCGTCCGGCGCAGCGAGTTCACCTGTCGTCGGGTGTTGAGGGCGTGCGCCTCCTCGTCCAGCCGGTCCCGGGCGGCGGCGTCGACCTCGCCTGCGGTGTGCTGCTCGGCTAGGAGCGAACGCCACGCGTCCGCCGTCGCCGGCTGGTACTTCGCCCGCAGCGTCCTGGTCGCCCCCGCCGCCCCGGTGAGGTCCACGTCGATCGTCAACGGGTCCATCGAGGTGACGGAAAGGCCCGGGTCCGCCGAGATCACGCTGTCGACGGTCACCGCGACGGTTGTCGTGAAGGTGGTGGCGACCTGGGTCGGGTCGGCGATCGCCACCGTCAACTCCTCGGCGCCCTCGGACACCGCCACCGAGGCGGAGTTGCTGTCGGTGGTGATGATCGAGGCGGTGCCGGGGGCCCAGAAGTTGGCGCATAGGACCCCTTGCTCCAGCGCCCGCGCCGCCTGGCATTCGCCGGTGTTGACGACCACCTCGATGTTGGGCTCGGCGCTGTACTCGCGGGTCTGCTCGGCGCTCGCGTTCGGCAGCAGCACGTAGACGTACGCCCCGTCGTCGGGATCGGTCCCGTGGTCTAGCCAGGCGGTCAGGTAGTTGTGGGTCATCGGGTCGGGCAGCGCCCACAGCAGATGCTTGTTGACGTCGGACCAGCGGCCGGTGCGGGCTTCCCGCTTCAGCTTCAACGTCGTCGGCGTCGGGAACACATACCCGCCGGTTCCGGCCAAGTGCAGCCAATGCGCGTCAGCCACGTCCGCCTCCGACCCCAGGTCGGGCACTGGCTCGGCGTCGTCGACCAACACGGTCTCCAGGCCGTCCGCGCCCAGCCGGCGGTTCTCCACGACGGTCTCGATCGGGTGCCCGTCGCCGGCGCTGATAGCCGCGCCCAGCGCCACGACCTCGTCGTCAAAACACATCCAGGATTTTTTCAGCTCAAGCGAGCCGCCCTGGACGGCGACGTTCATGCCCCCGGCGGTGTACCGACCGTCCAGGCAGGCGCCGCCCGCCCAGCGCCTCGGAGAGAGGGTCTCGTTCCCCTCGCCCGCGTCCCGAGAGCGCACATCCACTGTGGTTCCAGGGATCCGATAGTGGTTCACCGTCGGCCAAAACGCCTCGTTGAATTGTCTGGAGTCGCCGGTGTACAGGTATGTGGCGCCGCTGGCGGTCAGCCAGCTGCGCAGATTCTCGTCGTTGATCGACTCGAAGTTGGCGATCCGGGTGGAGTACATAGAGACGCCAAGCGTCCACTCGGGTCAGCGATGCAAGATCCGGTCCTGGTGTTGGTAGACCTTGCTGCCGACCAATTCTCCCCGGCGAGACACCGAGTCGTCGTCGCGCAGCTCGATGCCGTCAAGCAGACCGGGGACGAGATGCATCGGCTTCGGGTCCGGGTGCTCGTCGCTGACCAGCCACTCCTTGAGCATCGGCAGCAGCCATTCGGCCTGCTCCGGGGAGGCCAGGGCGGCCAGCGCCAGCCCCGAGATCAACGCGTAGCGGGCCCGATAGTGGTCGAGCTCGTCATAGCGGGAGATGATCCGTCCGCTGACCATGTCCATCAACGCGCCGCGCCAGATCACCGGGTCGAACGCGTCCCGCAGCCAGGTGTACACGACCTCCGGGTCCAGCTGCCACGAGGTGCCCGCCGTCGTCCGGAAGATCGGGGCCACGGCGTCCAACAGCAGCGTGCCGTAGGCGCCGACGTAGGGGTAGAACTCATGCTGGATGAACGAACCGTCCGGGTAGAAGCCCTCGCCGGACGTCACGATCGTCAGCACCGAGTCGAGTCCGTCAACGCCCAAGGAAACCGTGTCGGAGTCGCCGGTGAGCACGCCGCGCCCGACCACCACGCTGCTGGTCAGCGCCCGGTTCGCGGCGGTGAACACCGGCTCGGGGGTGTAGTGGCCGACCGCCCGGCCGTAGGCGCTCACCTGCTCGCCGGAGAGCTGGTCGTACAGCAGGACTACGGCGTTGTTGAACGCCATCGGGCCGCTGATCTTCCACTCGTACCAGTTGCCGACGACTTCTCCGTCCTCGGTGTAGTAGTGCGCCACCATCCAATCCAGAGCCGCGACGACGTCGGCGAGCAAATCGGCGTCGCCGTGATGACTGGCGCCGGGAGTGGCCCAGGCCAGGGCCATCGCGTACAGCCGCTCGAACGACCGCTTGATCGCGAACGACTCCTCAACCTCCAACCGGGCGTCGGGCCACAGATAGTCGCGGCCGTCGCCGGTCTCCATCTTCGACCACCAGGCGGCCGCGTCGTCGTCGATGGCCGACAGCACCGGACTGATCTCCGGATCCGTCGGGTCGTAGCCGTCGGTGACGTGCAGCTCCCGCCATTGACCGCGCATCATGTCGAAGTCGTCCGCCTCGGCGTTCAGCGACGCGGCCGTGGCGGCGGCGCCGACGCCGATCAGTCCCGGCAGCGCGGCGCCGGCGGCGACGCCGGGCAACGACCGCAGCAGGGTTCGACGGGTCGCGGTGAACGGGACGCTGTCCATCTCATGCCCTCTCAGACCGGCTACGGCGAATCTCCGGAACACGTTCGGCTGACATGGCGTCTTCGTCCGTTTGATTCGACCTCATGCGGTTGAAAATTATCGCCACATTAATCCCTATTTGTGAAATACGTCTACAGTTCATCCACACGCACGCCCCGACGGAATCGCGGCGGGGTCTGCCGATCGGCGCGAATCCGTCGCTCAGACTCGAATCCGACCGGCTCACGTCTTGATCTGCCCTGTGGACCAGGCCCAGGCGGCGACGCCGACCCGGTTGGCCACGCCGAGTTTGCGTTGCACGTTGGCCAGATGGTTCTTCACCGTCCCGGCGCTGAGGAACAGCTCGGCGGCGATCTCGGCGTTGGTGAGGCCCTGCGCCGTCAGGCGGACGACCTCCAGTTCTCGATCGCTGAGCGACTCGGCGTCGCGGGATCGGGGCTTGTCCGGGATCATCCTGCGCAGCAGGCGCACCGTGATCTGCGGGCTGATCAGCGTGTCGCCGGCCATCGCCGCGCGGATCGCCTCCACAAGCAGCGTCGGCCCGGACCGTTTCAAGAGATAGCCGCACGCGCCGTCTCGCAGCGCCGGATAGACGTATTCGTCCAAGTCGAATGTGGTGACCACGATGACGCGCATCGGGTCGGCCACGTCGGGACCGGCCAGCCGTCGAGTCAGCTCCAGCCCGTCGAGGCTGGGCATGCGGACGTCGGCCAGCACCACGTCGGGGCGCAGATGCCGGGCTTGCGACAGGGCGCTGTCGCCGTCGGCGGCCTCGGCGACGACCGTCATGTCCGGCTGGGCGTCCAGCACCATGCGGAAGGCGTTGCGGATCGGCTCCTGGTCGTCCGCGATCAACACTCGAATCGTCACCGGCGCTCCCTAAGTGATCTCCGCGGCGTCCAAGGGAAGCCGCGCCGTCAGAACCCAGCCGCGCGGGGGCCGCGGACCCGCCTCCAGGTCGCCTCCCAGCGCCTCCACTCGCGCGGCCAGCCCGGGAAGTCCCAGCCCGGCGCTGGCGCGCGACTCGGCGGCCGGGCCTTCCCGTCCGTCGTCGACGACCGTCACCAGCAGACAGTCGCCCTCGCGTCGCAGCGCGACTTCGACGCGCGACGCCGAGTGCGCGTGACGGCGCACATTCGTCAACGCCTCGGCGACGACGCGATACGCCACCGCACCGGCCTCCCGTCCCGCGAGAAGGTCCGGCGGCTCCACGACGAAATCCACCTCAGCCGAGCCCGCCGCCGCGAATCGTCGCGTCAGCTCCTCCACGTCGGCCAGTCCGCTGATCGGGGAACGCGCCGGCTCCGCGGTGTTGCGAAGCATATGCACGGTCCGGTCCATAGAGGTCAACGCGCGCAGCCCGGCCGCCTCGATTCGCTCGAGAACTTCGAGGGTGCGCGGACTCTCCGAACCCAGCACCGCCCGCGCGGCCTGCGCCTGCGCCACGATCACGCTGACGTCGTGGGCGATGAAGTCGTGCAGGTCGCCGGCCAATTCCATGCGCTGCCGCCGCCGCGCCTGAGACACCGCGTGCTCGCGTCGGCTCTCCAGCGACCGCAGATACCAGGCGGTCAGCCCGACCGCCGCGGCGATCGACGCCCACGCCGCGCCCGCGGCCAGCTGCGCCCATATGGAGCTGCCCAGGTCGAACCGCTGCGCCATCAGCGCCACCGCCAACGCCGCGGTTCCGCCGGATATCGCCGTCGGCAGCGGCGACCAGCGCACCGGCAGGTATGTCAAGAGCGCCAGCACGGCCAGCTCCAGCAGAATCCACAACGCCGTCGGCGACTGGGGCTCCCCGCCCGCCTCGACCGTCTGCGACCGGATCAATCCGGTCACCGCCAGCGACACCGCCGCCGTCGCGATCGACGCCGCGGGCGTCAGGCCGCGAGTCTTCGGCCAACCGGCGAGCAACGCGGCCACCGTCGCACAGCCGAAGCAGGGCGCGACCATATGGACGACCGGGTCGGCGGGCAGCGTCGCCGCGCCGCCGGCCAGCGCCAGCAATCCCGCCGCCGCCGTCCACACCCGCTTCCGTTTCATATCGCCGAGCCTATGCGGGTCCGCCCGACGGCGTCGATGTGCCGAACGGGCCAGCGCGCCCGTGTGAACGGGTCGCCGCTCGCCGAACGGCATATGGGCGCGACGCTCGCCGGCTCCCAGGCTGGTTCACATGAAAACGACAATGCGAAATTGGCCCGCCTGGATCGGATACGTCGTCGCCGCCGTGTCGGCGATGTACGCGATGCTCGGGGTGTACTGGACCTTCGGAGGCGCCGGGTTCCCGGTGGGAGTCGGCGACCCGGAGATGGTCGACGAAGGCGCCGAGGCGATCGTCGGCAACCTGCTGGGATTCGCCGTCCCGGAAGTCGCCGGCCCGGCGATCGCGGCGCTGGGCGGCCTCGGCGCCGTCGCGGCGACGCTCATGGCGCGCGGCTGGGGAAACGGCGCGGCCAGCCGCGCACTGCTCGGGTTTTCAGGGGCGCTCGCGGTCGGGCTGACCGTCGTCGTCCAGGACTACCGCTCCATCATCGTCGTGGCCTACACGCCGATCCTGGTGGTCGGAAAGACGTTCTTCGGCTGGCCGGCTGAGTCGGGGTTCGGCGACTTGTACATGTGGCCGCGGCTGAACCTGCTGATCTGGCTGCTGATCGGGGTGGCCTGGGCGCTGACCGCCCTGGCCTACCGGCGTCGCACGACCGGCGCCTGCGCCAACTGCGGAAGCCCCGCCGCCTCCGCCTCGTCTTCGGCGCTGACGTGGGGGAGGCGGGCGGTCCTCGTCGCCGTCGTCACTCCGCTGATTTACTGCGCCTCCCGCTGGGCCTGGGCGTTGGGTTTCAGCCTCGGCATCGACGCGGAGTTCTATCGCCAGGGCCAGGAGAACGGGCTGTGGATCCTCGGCGCCATGCTGGCCACGCTCGGGGCGCTGGGCGCCGTGCTCACGCTGGGTCTGGTGCAGCGTTGGGGCGAGGTGTTCCCGCGCTGGATGATCGGGCTGCGCGGCAGGCGGGTCCCGCCGATGCTGGCGGTGATACCGGCGAGCCTGGTCGCGGTGCTGGTGATCGCGGCCGGATTCATGTACGTCCGCGTGGCGATCGGGCACGGCCTCACCGCCGAGACCCTGGCTATGGTCGGCCCGGAGCTGCTGTGGCCGATCTGGGGCGCCGCGCTGTTCGTCGCGGCCATGGCCTACCACCGCAGGCGCCGCACCTCTTGCCA
>JBOGDN010000006.1:0-1992 GCA_050742995.1 Stackebrandtia sp.
GGTCAGGATCATGTCGCGCCATTTCGACGGGTCGCCGTCCACGACGCTGTCGAAAGTGGCGTAGCCGGCGTTGGCCACGGCGTTGTCCAGCCGTCCGAACTCCGACACGGCGGCGTCGACGGCCGCCTGGACCGCTTCGGGGTCGCCGGCGTCGCCTCGCAACGTCAGCAGGCCGTCCGGTTTGTCGAGTGCGGAGGCGAACCGGTCCAGACGCTCGCGAGAGCGACCGGTGACGGCCACGCGGTGGCCATGGTCGAGCAGACGCCTGGCGGTGGCGGCCCCGATGCCGCTTGAGCCGCCGGTGATGAGGGTGACTGACGGGCGAGTCTGAGTCATGCGCCGAACCGTACTGCTTAGAGCGGACTCCAAGTCAAGTCGTCAGGTATGGACTTTTCCGAATTCGTATCGCTCCGTTTCCCTCTTTAACGGACATTCACAATTCTTGCCGCCGCTGAAAGCGAGAAGAGACAATTGCCTGCTCGACGGGGATCTCCTTTATGCGGGCAGTTGAGATAATGGAATCAACCTATGTTTACACTTGCATTTTATGTGTGTTTTGTTTAACGTAGCGATGGCGATCTTCTATATGTGTGGCACGCTCGCTCGCGGGCCTTACGTCCTATGCGAAGCTGTCAAAGGAGACACGGCATTTACCCTCACATAGCCGAAGCCGTCAAACGTCCCGACCTCGTCGACGTCGGTCGCGACGCCGCCTGCCTTCGTTTCGAAACCATGAAGATCTATTCGGCGTTGGGCGCGGTGAAACATCTGCTGGACACCGGCCAAGTCAAACCGGGCGACACGCTGATCGACAGCTCAAGCGGCATATACGCGCTGTCGCTGGCCCTGGCCTGTCACCGCCACGGACTCGCCTGCCACATCATCGGCTCCACCACCGTCGACAAGACGCTTCGAGTTCAGCTGGAGATTCTCGGCGCCGAAGTCGAGCAGGTCCGGCCCTCGGCCAACCTGAAGCTCGACCAGAACCTCCGCGTCGCCCGGGTCGCCGAGATCCTGCGCGACAATCCGTCGTACCACTGGATGCGCCAGTACCACGACGACATTCATTACCTCGGATACCGCGACGTCGCCGAGATGATCGATCGAGAGATCCCGTCGCGGCCGCTGAGCATCGTCGGCGGCGTCGGCACCGGAGCCTCGACCGGCGCGCTCGCCACCTACCTGCGCAAGCTCGGCCGCGACGTTCGCCTCGTCGGGATCCAGCCGTTCGGCAGCGTGACCTTTGAAGCCGCGCACGTCGCCGACCCCGACATGATCATCGCCGGCATCGGCAGCTCGATCGAATTCCTCAACGTGCGCCACGACCTTTACGACCGCATCCACTGGATCTCCTTCGAGTACGCCAAGTCCGGCGCCATCGAGCTGTTGCGCAGCACCGGCGTGTTCGCGGGGCTGTCGACGGGAGCGGCCTTCCTGGCGACCAGATGGGAGCTCGACCGCCCCGGCGACCGGTATCATGTCTTTGTCGCTCCCGACACCGGTCACCGCTATGTGGACGCCGTGTTCGCGAAGCACGAGTCCGCGCTCGACGCGGCCGAACTGCGTCCGGTGGAGATCACGTCGACCGACGAGTTGACGCTGCCGTGGACGGTGATGACCCGCGACCGCGGCGACGCGCACCTCCCGTCTGGACCGTGCCGCTTCGCCGAACCGGCCCCGGTCCGCTACGCCCGCGGATGCCCCCAGACTCTCCACCGAGCCGCAAAAGGACGTTCATGACTGCTCGCGACGCCGCGGTCGCCGACAAACAGCCCGAACCCTCGCAGGCGCCGCCCGGCGACCTGCGCATGTCGCTGATGCTGTGGCCGATTCTGGCGGCCGCGTCAATGGGGATCCTGCCGTTCACGGTGTTCGCGACGTTCCTGGTCCCCATCGCCGAGGGCGCCGAATCGGACATCGCCACGGTCGGCAGCCTCCGCGGACTCGGAGGCCTCGCCACGCTCGTCGTCGGGGTGGCGCTGGCGCCCCTCG
>JBOGDN010000007.1:0-2128 GCA_050742995.1 Stackebrandtia sp.
GTCGTGCGGTTCGTGCCGCGGCGGAGAGTCGACGGTCTGCCTGCACACCGGGCACGGCTCGCCGGCGTGCAGGTGCTCTCGCAGCGCCGAGGCCAGATCGGCGGTCTTGGCTTCGTCCAGGCCGCGCCGGGCCGCCTCGAGCGCGTCGGCGGCCTGCGCGCCGGCGACCTCGGCCCGCTCGGCTTCGGCCTCGGCCCGCCGCGTCAGCTCCGCGCCCTTGACGATGTTTTCGGCCGTCTCGGCGGCCTTGGCGTACGACTGCAGGAGTCGATCGACGCCGGCGACGTCGAACCGCGCGACCTCGCCGCGCAGCCCCTCCTCGGCGGCCTCGGCGTCGGCGACGGTCTTTCGGGCCGCGGCCACGGCGCGCTCGGCGTCGGCGTGCTCCTCGGCGAGCGAATCCACGTCGGACGGCCGCTTGATGTAGGTCAGCAGCGCATGCTCGGCGTCGACGTCGCGCAGCGCCTGGTCGGCGGTTGCGGCGGCGTGGGCCAGCTCGTCGAGCTCGGGTCGTTTCTTCGCGGCGAAGTCGGCCAGATCGCGCAGCCGCGCGATCCGGGCGTCGGCTTCGGCGATCGTCTCGGCGGTGACGGTCGGCAGCTGGCCCAGCTGCCGGTCGAGCAGGGCCACGGCGGCCTCGGCGGCGCGATGCTCCTCGCCGGCGGCGGTTTGGATCTCCCGGTAGACCGTGTAGCCGAGCAGGCTCTCCAGGATCTTGCGTCGCTCGGCTCCCGAGGAGTGCAGGAACTCGGCGAACGCGCCTTGCGGCAGCAGCACGCACTTGGTGAACTGCTCGAACGGCAGCCCGACGATCCGTTCCACCTGCGCGGTGACGGCCTTGGCCGAGGCCGCCAGCGACACGCCGATCAAGCCGCCGACGTCGGCGAGGTCCGCCGTCGAGGTGTCGGCGGGCAGCCGCTCCAACGCCGACGCGTTGGTGAGCACCTTGCCGCCGGTTCCCCGCTTGAGCACCCGCGTGGCCACGTAGATCTTGCCGTCAGCGCGAAACGTCAGACGCACGCTTCCCGACGTGGCCGACGGCGCGAGCGCGTGCTCGATGCCGGCGCCCCATCGAGGCGCCCTTCCGTACAGCGCGAAGCACATCGCGTCCAATACAGTGGACTTTCCCGCGCCGGTGGGCCCCACAAGCGCGAAGTAGTCGGCCTCGGCGAAGTCCACGCTGGCCGCGCGGGCGAAGGAGGCGAAGCCGTCGAGGTCGAGTCGCAGCGGTCGCATCAGGCCGTCGCCTCCTCCGGCTCGGAGGTGCTGACCTTGTCGTAGAGCCGGTCGAACAGCTCCGCCACCGCCGGATCGTCGTGGCCGCGCTCGTTCAGATAGTCGCCGAACAGCTCGCGCGGACTGCGGCCGGCGCGGCGGGTCCGAGTCCGCGGCGCGTCCCGCTGCGTCATCCGCGGATCGATCTGGACGATCAGCGCCCGCGGGAACAGCTCCTGGACTTCCTCGCGCAAGCCGGCGCGCGGCTTCTCCCTGACGTAGACGCGCAGCAGCGCCGTTTCGTCGGCGGCCTCGGCGGCGGTGTCGCGCAGCTCGGAGAGGTCGCCGCGCAGCGTGCGCAGCGGCACGGCGGACTTCAGCGGGACGTGGCGGATTCTCGCCGGGTTGGAGACGGTCACGTCCACCATGACCACGCCCGGCGTGTATGACTCCTCGCCGAAGTCCACGGCGATCGGCGCCCCGCTGTAGCGGATCGGGCAGCCGCCGGCCACGCGCTGGCTGCGGTGCAGGTGCCCCAAAGCCACGTAGTGGGCCGCCGGCGGGAAGATCGTCGCCGGCACCGCGTAGTCGGCGACCGTGTGCGCCTCGCGTTCGCCGCCGCCGACCTTGCCGCCCACCACCGTGAGGTGACCGGTGACCAGATTGACGGCGTCGTCGGAAAAGGACGCCGAAAGTGTGGCGACCAGCCGCCGCAGATGGTCGGCATAGGACTGTCCGGTTTCGGCCGCGGTCAGCTCGAAAAGCTCGGTGGCCCGCACCGCGTAGCGCTGCGACACGAAAGGCAGCGCCGCGCAGCGCCACGCCTCCCCGTCGGCGGTGCGTCCCGAGATCAGGTGGTCGGACGCGGTGCCCACCACGCCGCGCAGCGCGATGCCGGCGGCGTCGGCCCAGC
>JBOGDN010000008.1:0-3104 GCA_050742995.1 Stackebrandtia sp.
GCCGCCGTGCGCCACTTGTTCATGCGCGCGCCGCGCGGCTTGCGGCGCGATTCCTCGATGGTCATGGGGCGAAACCTCCTTATTGCCGGATTTCAATACGTAATTACGTAGTGCATAAATCCGCCACAAGAAACCCGCGCCCGCAAGCAGGAGGTTCGCAGAAAAAGCCGACTGCCTCGGGCAACGCGCCGCAGACGACGAGGCGTCTTTCACCGTCGACGCCGCGCGAAGCGCCCTGTCACTCCAGCCCGAGGCGGTCGATCGCCGCGATCTCGTCTGGCTTGAGCTGAAAGTCGAACGCCTTCAGATTCGCCTCAAGGCGCGCGCGGGCGGTCGACTTCGCCACGGTCGCCACTTTGTGCTCCCAGTGCCACCGCAAGATCACGTCGTGGACGCTGCGCCCGTGCCGCTCGGCGACGCAGCGCAACGTCGGATGAGCCAGGTCGTTCTCGCTGAACGGGCTGTGCCCCACCGGGACGATCCCCCGCGCGACGTGGCGCTCCACGAAGCCCGGCTCGAAGTAGCGGGGGCCGAACGCCACCTGGTTGACCTGCGGCGTCACACCCACATCCGCGACGAGCGCGTCCATTTGCGAGACCATGAAGTTGCTCACCCCGATCGCGCGCGTCAGCCCCTCCTCGCGCGCGGCGACGAAGTGCTCCCAGATCGCCGCGCCGCCGCCGTCGGGGGGCGGCGCGTGAATCAGCCACAGGTCCACGAAGTCCACGCCAAGCGCCTCCAGGCTGCGCGACAGGCTCTCGCGTTCGCGTCCGGCGTCTTCCTCCGGGAACTTGGTGACGATCAGCAGGTCCTCGCGGTCGACGCCGCCGGCGCGGATCCCGGCGCCCACGGCCGCCTCGTTGCCGTAGCCGGCGGCGGTGTCGATGTGCCGGTATCCGACCTCGATCGCCTCGCCCACCCCGCGCACGGCCGTCTCGCCCCACATCTGCCAGGTGCCAAGACCGACCGGCGGCAGCTCAAAGGGCAGTTCGAGGGCCTTCATCGGGCGTCACCTCAGTTCGTCGACGTGTGAAGCGCGGAGTCGGAGAAGAAGACGCGCGAGCACAGCCACACGCCCGAGGCGTAGATCCCGACGCTGGAGATCAGCACCGCCGTGGAGATGTCCCAGACGCTGAGCATGCCCGCCGCGGCCACAGCGCCGAGCGCGGCGGCGATCCCGCCGAACCACCGCGACGTCGCCCCGGCGCGTCCGAGCAGCTCGCGCGGGGCGGTGCGCTGCCGGTAGGTGACCACGGCCGACACGTAGATCACCGAGCTCAGCGAATAGAAGAACCAGCCGATCAGGTAGAAGGACACGCCCCAGCCCTCAGTCGCCAGCGGCAGCAGCAGGATCGGCGCGGACAGCGCCAGCTGGGACACCACGATGATCCGCACCGGGCCGACCAGGCGCAGCAGCGGCGACAGCAGCAGCCCGCCGACGACGCCGCCGACGGCGGTCAGCGCGAACGCCGCGCCGACGCCCCACGGTCGCACGTGGAGTTCGCGCACCAGGAAAAGCACCTCGACGGTTCCGGCCATCGTGGAGAAGAAGTTGGAGGTAGTGCTGACGGCCAGCAGTCGCAGCAGTCGCCGGTCGGATCGGTAAACGCCGAAGCCGTCGGCCACGTCCCGGCAGGTCTGGCGGACGGTGGGTCGAGGCGCGGGCGCCCTCGGCCGCGTCTTGACCGGGACGCGGGTCAGCAGCAGCGCCGAGACCAAAAACGACACGGCGTCCACGACGAGTCCCGCCACGGCGCCGACGCCGCTGACGATGAGGCCGCCGGCGCCCGGCCCCGCCACTTCGGACACGGATCGCGAGGTGTTGATCGCGCCGTTGCAGGTGGCGAGCGCGTCGTCGTCGACCACGTCCGGGACGACCGTCTCGGAGCACACGTCGTGAACCGTCGAGAAGACTCCCACCGCCACGACGACGAGCAGCAG
Organism: Stackebrandtia sp.; assembly: GCA_050742995.1. Classification (GTDB taxonomy): domain Bacteria; phylum Actinomycetota; class Actinomycetes; order Mycobacteriales; family Micromonosporaceae; genus Stackebrandtia. The sequence goes on from JBOGDN010000008.1 coordinate 1,942, forward strand.
CAGCGCGATCGTCAAATGGCCGACCGCCCACAGGATCGGCGCCGAGGCCACGGCGGCCATGCAGAACAGGTCCGCGCCGATCATGAGCTTCTTGCGGTCGAAGCGGTCGGCCACCAGCCCGATCGGAAGCGTGAACAGCAGCATGCCGACGTACAACGCGACCTCGAGCATGGCGACCCAGGTGTTGCTCGCCTGCAGGACGACGATCGCCATGATCGGTATGGCCACGCCGCTGATCTCGGTGCCGACGTTGCTGATCGCGGTCGCGCCGATCAGCGGGCGCACGCCGCGATACGTCCACAGGCTGCGCCGCCGCGGCAGCGTCGGGCTGGGGTCGTCGCGCAGGTCAGTCATTGCCGAGCCGCGAGAACGCCTCGCCGACGGCGGCGAGGACGCCCAGGTTCGCGGCGTCGCCGACGACCTCGAAATACCGCTTGGCGAAGTCGAGATTCGAGGCGTTGACGAAGTTGGCGGTGACCGACACGGTGCCGGTGACGTTGTGCACCTCGTGGGCCCATCCGCTGGGTGTGATCACCACGTCGCCGGGTTCCTGGAAGAACTCGACGCACCGCGCGTCCTCGGACGGCTCCGCGCACCCGGCCGGCAGCAGGTTCCACTCCACGGCCCGGTCGCGAGAGTGGAACGTCCACTTCTTGCACCCCGCGCACAGCAGGTTCCACGCGGCGCTTGCCATGACGTCCACATGCATGTCAGAGCGGGTCCCGGCCGCGCCGATCATGAGCCAGGCCCAGTCGGGTCGCGCCTCGGCCGGCAGCGCCAGCAGCCAGTTGAGGCGGCGCACGTGACGCGGCACGAGCTCCCACAGCCCCGGGTCGAACTTAGACACCAGCTGGTGGCGCATGTACAGGCCGCGGGGCCGCGAGGCGCGCATGTCGTCGAGCAGTTCGCCGAGGCTCACGGTCGTCGACGTTCCGTCGAGCTCTTCCACCTCGACGGGGCGCTCGGCGTCTTCGCGCAGGCGTTCCTCCCGCAGCGCGGCGAACACCGGCCAGTCGGCGCCGACGCCGCGCAGCACGATCGGCTCGTGGCTTGCGAAGTCGACGGTCCGCGCGTCGTCGACGCGCGAACTCTCAGGCGAAGAAGTGGTCAACTCGGCTGCCTCCCATTCGCTGTCGGCTCCAGTCGTCTCGGTGTCCCTGCAG
>JBOGDN010000009.1:0-4070 GCA_050742995.1 Stackebrandtia sp.
GGCGTGGGCGGGTCGGCGATCAGGTGCCGCTCGGTCATGCGCACGCACCCGACGTCCACGCTGCGCATCGCCTCGGCGACGTCGACGCCGAGGACGAACTCGGTCGAGCCGCCGCCGATGTCGACGACCAGCCGCGGCGATGCCGCCGGCGGCAGGTCCGCCACGGCGCCGCTGAACGACAGCCGCGCCTCCGCGTCGCCGCTGATCACCTCCGGCTCCACGCCGAGGACGCCGAGAACCATCTCGTGGAACCGCTCGGCGTTGTCGGCGTCGCGGCTGGCGCTGGTGGCCACCATGCGCACCGCGCGGGCGTCGTGTTCGGCGATGAGGTCGGCGTAGCCCCGCAGCGCGACGCGGGTGCGCTCCAGCGCGGCCTCGGACAGTCGGCCGGTCGCGTCCACGCCCTCGCCGAGACGCACGATCTCCATGGTGCGCACCACGTCGACGGGACGGCCGTCCTCCAGGTCGGAGATGAGCAGCCGGATCGAGTTGGTGCCGCAGTCGACGGCGGCGACGCGGCTCATCGGTCCGTCGCCTCGGCGGCGTCGACGCAGGGTCCGGCCGCCCACCACTCGCCGAGGCGCTGCCGCACCTCGTCGCCGACGGGGTTGACCCCCGGACCGGCGGCGAGGCTGTGCGCCAGGTGCACGTGCAGGCATTTGATCCGGTCGGGCATTCCTCCGGCCGACACCCCCGCGATTTCCGGAACGTCGCCGAGCTCGGCGCGTCGCTTCAGGTAGGACTCGTGCGCCGCACGGTAGCCGTCGGCCAGCTCGGGGTCGTCGGCGAGACGGGCCGACATCTCCTTCATCAATCCGGACGCCTCGAGCGTTCCCACCGCGCTGCACGCCTTCGGGCAGGTCAGGTAGTACAGGGTGGGAAATGGCGTTCCGTCCTCAAGGCGCGGCAGCGTCTCGGTGACGGCCGGCCGTCCGCACGGGCAGCGAGCGGCCACGGCGTTGACGCTGCGCGGCGGCCGTCCCAGCTGAGCGGTCACGGCGTGCCGGTCGGAGTCGTTCAGCCCGTTCACGATGGTCCTGTCTGGTCGGCTTCGACGAAACTGTCCCACAGGTCGTCGTGCCACTCCTGTTCCGGGGCGGGCTCGGCGGGCTCGCCGCTGTCGGCCGCGGCGCCCTCGGGGTCGTCGATGATGACGATCAGCTCTTCGCCGGGCTTGACAAGCATCAGCCGGTCGCGCGCCTGGGCGCGGACGTACTCGGGGTCGTCCCACTTCGCCCGCTCCGCCTCCAGGTCCTCGATGCGCTCCTCCTGTGCGTTCTGGGAGTCGCGCAGGGCGTTGATCTCGGCGCGCTGCTCCAGGTAGGTGCGGACCGGGTAGGCATACGACAGGGCAAGCGCCGAAAGCACAAGCGCGATGATGGCGGTGCGTCCCGACATCCGCCACGGCGGCTTGACCCGGATTCGGCGAATCAAGGGACGCGCCTTGCCTCCGACGCGCTTGGCGGAATCGCTTCGGCCCGCGGACTCGCCGCCGTCCGCTTCGGACGACGCGCGGCGTTTGCGTTCGGGATTGCGGGGAGGCCTGCGCGCGCGGGTCGGCCGCGATGCGCGCGCCGTCGGACGCTGACCGCCGTGCCCTCGACGTGAACTCACCCCGCTATTGTGCCCGCCGCGCGCCGTCCCGCGGCGTCCAGGCGTCCTTTTAGACTCCGTCTTTTCGCGCGGCGTCGAAGCGAGCGGCGACGTCGGACCAGTTCACCAGGTCCCACAGCCGCTGCACGTAGTCGGGACGCACGTTGCGGTACTGGAGGTAGTAGGCGTGCTCCCAGGCGTCGAACACCAGCAGCGGAGTCGAACCCTGTCCGACGTTGCCGTGGTGGTCGTAGACCTGCTCGACCAGCAGGCGCCGGCCGAGCGGCTCATAAGAGAGCACGCCCCAGCCGGATCCCTGCACGCCGGCGGTGGCCGCCGACAGCTGCTTTGAGAAGGCGTCGAAGCCGCCGAAGTGCTCGTCGATCGCGGCGGCCAGTTCGCCTTCGGGACGTCCGCCTCCTTCGGGAGACAGGTTGTTCCAGAAGATCGAGTGCAGGACGTGGCCGGACAGGTTGAACGCCATGGTCTTCTCCAGTCCGACGAGCGAGCCGAAGTCGCCGGTCTCGCGACTGGCGGCGAGCCGCTCCAGGGTGTCGTTGGCGCCCTTGACGTAGGCGGCGTGGTGCTTGCCGTGGTGCAGTTCCAGGATCTCGCCCGACATCGCCGGCTCAAGCGCGCCGTAGTCGTAGTCGAGGTCGGGAAGCGAATACGTGCTCATCGGAAACTCCTTGCGCGGACGTTAATGCAATAAACATGCTATTGCAAGTTACTTGCGATAACCCGTTGAGTCGGGTGTGACGTAACCCGGATTGCGGCCACCGGTTAACGTCGCCGGCATGAGTGATCTGCTCGCCAAGTTGGCGGCCGCCCCCGGGATCTACCGGGGCAAGGGAGACGGACCCGAAAGCGGGCCCTTCCACGCCCGGCTGGAAGTGCGCTCGGTCGTGGAAGGGCGTGCCGTCACATTGGATTACGAGGCGTTCGGCGAGCACGGCGTGCGTCGAGTGGAGCACTCCATGCTCAGCGAGGACGAACGGTCGCGGCCGGAGCTGTACATGGTCGCCGACGAGCTGCCCGGAATCGTGCGCTTCGCCGAGTCCGAGCCGGGCGTGTTCGCCGTCTTCGAGCCGATCAAGGCCAAGGTCGCGATCTCGCTTTCGGGCGACGGCACGCTGACGTACGCCTGGTGGTGGACGCGCGACGACAGCCCGGCCAAGGCGCAGTCGCGCGCCGAGCTGCGCCGCACGTCCTAGGACCGGACGCCTACTTCGCGGCCCCGGGATGCACGTCGCCGACGGCGTTGAGCACGACGTCGCGTTCGAGCAGCGCCTTGAGCCCGCACAGCACGACGACGTAGCCCTCGACGGAGTCGGCGACGTGGGAGACGACGGCGTCGCCGTCGCCTCCCAGCACCGACTCGACGACCTCGACGTAGGTGGCGTCGCCTTCCCAGGGGGTGAAGCGAAGCTCCACCGGCACGAGCTTGTCCTCGTCTCCCCACGCGTAGCGGATGCGGCTGTGCTCGACGACCTCGTCGACGCGGACCTGGGCCGAGGCGCCGTACATCTCCCAGTCCCAGCGAAGCCGCGCGCCGGGCGTCATCTTGCCGCTGCTTTTGGTGAACCAGAACTTGGTCGTCACGGCGGGGTCGACGAAAGCCTGGAAAACTTCCGCGGGCGGCCTGCGTACGAGCATCCCCGCCTTCACGTCTGGGATGTGCGTGAGCTGAAGAGTGTTCTCGGACATGGTGATGCGCCTTTCGGTCAGGTCTGCGAGTCAGTCGGAAGCGTGTCGCCGGTTTCGAGCAGGGTCTTGAGGTTGGACAGCAGATGCGGCCAGCCGCTGCTGACGCTCGCCAGCCCGGTGCTGCCGGGGTCGAAGTCGTCGTGGATCACGGTCAGCTTGACCAGCTGCCCGGCCGGCTCGATCTCGAAGGTGACCTTCGACCGGCGCTCTTCGGCGAGCTTGCCGAAGACTTCGTCGTCGATGTCGTGGGCCTGGGCCCACTCCGGCGTGTAGGTGTGCCACAGATAGGACAGCCGCCGACCGGGCTCGGCTTCGAGCACGACCTGTGCGGGATCGGCGATCGTCGCGCCGGCCTCTTTCCAGGTCATCGTCGACCCCGGCTTCCAGTCTGTCTCAAAGGAGACGCCCCAGTAGCGACTGGTGAAAGCCGGATCCGTCAACGCCTGCCACAGCCGTTCCGGCGTCGTGTCGATGTACGTGGTGTAGACGAACTCGGTGTCGCCCATGGGTTTGTCCTCCAAAGCGGTCTTCAGGTCGGCGAGCGCCCCCGCTCGCCGGCGGTCGTACTGGTTGATCCAGCGCTCGGCGATGGCGTTGATCGGCACGGCGTTGAGGTAGTGCAGCTTCTGTCGGCCACGCTTCACCGTGGTCACCAGATTCGCCGCCTCCAACACCGCCAGATGTCTGCTGACCGACTGCCGGGCCATGTCCAGCCCGGCGCACAGTTCGCGCAGGCTCTGCCCGTTGCGGACGTTCAAACTGTCTAGCAG
>JBOGDN010000010.1:0-4833 GCA_050742995.1 Stackebrandtia sp.
CGAGACCGCCTTGGCCGTCTTCGGCCTCGGCGCGGTCGCCCGCTACACCGATCGGTTCGGCGACGCCGCGTCGCTCTTCCGCGACTCCGCAACGGCGCTGAACCGCATCGACGACAAGCACGGCGAGGGATACGCCCGCTGGGCGCTGGCCGGAGCCTTCATCGAGCTGGAGAACTTCGACGGCGCGGACGAGCAGCTCCAGCTGGCCCTGGAGGCGTCGCGGTCGGTCGGAGACTTCCACCGCGAAGCGCACGTCCAGGAGCGTTTCGGCACCCTACACAACGCCCAGGGCAACCAGCCCGAGGCGGTGGCGTGCCTGGAGCTGGCGTTGTCCATGTTCGACGACATCGGAGACAAGCCGTGCATGTCGGAGGTGCAGCACGCCCTGAGCGAAATCACGAGCTCATGACCCCTCGGTAACCGACGACTCCCCGCGGCCTCTAACATATCCGGCGGGCCTCGCCCCCCACCGCCGTCTCTTGACGGCAACGAGGCCCTCCGTCTGATCGCGACTGCCGTTTGGCGCAGGCGGGCGAACTAAGAAGGACGAAGGCGTGACCCGACAGCCAGTACGGCGCGTGATCCTGTGTGCCGCCACGGCGCTTGGCCTCAGCTTGTTCGCGCTGTCGGCGACGGCGGGAACGGCCGCGGCCGACCCCGAGGAGTCCGATCTCGGCGGCAGCCTGTCGCAGGCGATCGACGACTACCTGGACGCCAAAGAGGTGCTCGACGCGGCAGAAGATCGTCAAGACGAGATCAAAGACGACATCAAGAAGAGCAAGGACCGCGTCAAGGAGCTGAAGGTAGAGGTCAACGACTTCGCGGCGGCGGCGTATCGCAGCGGCGGGACGTCGTCGACGTCGGCGCTGCTTTCGGCGCCGTCCCCCGAAGCCGCCCTCGATGGACTGTCCGTTGTGTATTATCTCGGCGACGAAAGCGCCGCCAAGATCGACGAGCTCGTCGGCGCCCAGGACGACCTGAAGGCCGAAGAACAAGAGCTGGACGAGGAAATCGAGGCCGCCGACGACGCGCTGAAGGATCTGCGCGACTCGCGCGACGCCGCCGCCGACGCCCTGGCCGGCAACGGCGGCGACTCCGCCGTCGGCCCGTCTCCCGGCGACTTCCCGGAGGCCGAGGCCGCGCCGCGCAACTCCGACGGTTCGTTTTCCGGCGAAGGCTGCACCGTCACGGACCCCACCACGAGCGGCTGCCTCACCCCGCGCACCGAGCACGCCCTGCACCAGGCGCAGATCGCCGGATTCACCCGCTACGTCTCCTGCCACCGCGGCGGCGGGTTCGGGGAGCATCCGCTCGGCCGCGCCTGCGACTTCTCGGTGGAGCCCGGCGGGTTCGGCGGCGTCGCCGGAGGCGAGGCCAAGACGTACGGCGACAACCTGGCGGCGTGGTTCGTGGAGAACGCCGAGGCGCTTGGCGTGATGTACGTGATTTGGTACGACCAGTACTGGGATCCGGCGCAGGAGTGGACGAGCTACACCGGCGGCTGGGGCGACCCCTCGAGCGACCACACGAACCACGTGCATTTGTCGATGCGATTAGCCCGCGCGCCGGTCTCCTTCTCGGGCGCGGTTTTCCTCGCCGGCTCCCCCTCTTTTAAGACGCCGTGAGATGCGATTTCGGTTGCCCGACGAGATAGTTCGCACAGCCTCTGCGCGCCGTCGTCTCGAGAATCGCCTCAAATCCGACGAATCGGGGCATACCACAGTTGAAATACGTCGACTCGGCGCAGTCTGGCTTTGTGCACGGTGTGTACCGTTGGGGGCTATGAAGAGCCGACTGAGCCGTCGCGCTGTCGCCGCGACGGCGACCGGCGTGTTCGTGATCACGTTCGCCGCCGCCTGCGGCCAAGACGCAACGCTCGTGAGCGAAGGCGCCGCAGAAGAATCAGCCGCCTCGGTGACGGTTACGCCCGAAGCCGACACAAAGGACGTTCCGACGAGCGCCGAGATCGGCGTCGAGGTCAAAGACGGCGAGCTGTCCGAGGTGAAGCTCGTCAACTCCGACGGCGACGCCGTCGAGGGGAAGCTGCACCAAGACGGGACCAGCTGGGTTCCCGGCACGCAGCTCGAGTACGACACCGAGTACACGGCCACCGTCACGGCCGTCGACTCCAACGACATTCCGGCCACAGTCGAGACGACGTTCACGACGATGTCGAGCCCGGGCAGCCTCCTGGACGCGTACCTGTGGAACAGCAGCGATTACGAGTACGGCCAGGCCATGCCGATCATGCTGGACTTCCCGCGCGAATTCACCGTCCCCGAAGACAATCGGGCCGAAGTGGAGAGTCGCCTCTTCGTCGAAAGCGACCCGCCGCAGCCGGGCGTGTGGCACTGGTTCAGCGGAAATCACCTGGAGTACCGGCCGGAGAACTACTGGGAACCGGGAACCGAGATCACGATCCGGCTCGCGCTCGGCGGCCACCCTCTCGGCGACGACTGGTACGGCTCGCAAGACGTCACCGGGAAGATGACGATCGAGGGCAAGGGCAAGACGATCGACGTCTCCAACGAAGACAAGTCGATGAAGGCCATGGAAGCCGGCGAAGAGGTCAAATCCATGCCCATCAGTCTCGGCAAGGACAGCACTCCGTCCTATTCGGGCACGATGATCGTCATGGAGAAGGACGAAGAGACCGTCTTCGACACCACCAACGAACCCGGTTGCGACGGCAAGGAAGACGGCAAGGACTGCTACAAGGTCGACATCGAGTACGCGATGCGGCTGACGTGGAGCGGTCAGTACATCCACGCCGCGCCCTGGTCCGTCGGCGATCAAGGCACGCGCAACGTCTCCCACGGCTGCGTCAACTCCTCCACCGACGACGCCAAGTGGGTCTTCGACTGGGCGCCCATCGGCACCCCGGTCGTCGTCGACGGCACCGGCGTCGACCTGCCTTACGGCGACGGGTTCTCCGCCTACGACTTGAGTTGGGACGAATTCAAGGAAGGCAGCTACCTCGACGACGGCGGCGACACCGAGGAAGAGTGACCGCAGCCGCTTAGCGACAGCGACAGACGGCGGCGAGGCTCCGGTTTCGGATCCGTATCAGCCTTGTCATGTACCGGTTGAGCACCAGCGCCTCCGCCAGCCGACCGAGAAGCCCACACGGTGCGGCGAAGTCGACGACGTCGCGCATGACTGTTCCGCCGTCGGCCGCCGGCTCGAAGTAATGGGCGTGCCGCCACACGGCGAACGGCCCGGACACCTGTTCGTCGACGAAGAAGTCCGGCGGAGCGTAAGCGGCGATGCGCGAGGTCATCTGCCAGGACCGTCCCAGATGCCTTGCACGCCAGGTCACCTCGTCGCCGAGCAGGAGCTGTCCGGCGGTGACGCCGCCGACGACGCGTTCGCCGCTGGCCGCCATAGACGCGGCATGCACGCCCACGTCCAGCGAGATCGCGAACACGCGCTCGGGCGGCGCGGCGATGTCCTTGACGAGTTCCAGGCGCTGCACGCGACGATCATATTCCGCAGGCGACTCGACGGCCGTCCCGAATCTGACCGACCGACAGAACAACCCTATTCGTTTTGGCTCTGCCTGACGGGCCCGCCGCTGCGCTAATCGCTTTGGCTCCGCCTGACGGCGTCGCCAAAGGTCCACACGATTCTGGCGCCGCCGAGCTGGCTGCGGCCGACGTGGAGTTTTCCTCCCCGCGTCGTGGCGACCCGCCACACGATGTCAAGGCCGAGCCCGCTCGACCCGGCGCCGCTTTCGCCGCGCCGCAACGCCACCGTCGGGTCGGCGATGCCGGGGCCGGCGTCCTCCACTACGAGCCGGCCGTCGACGACGTCAAGCAGCACGCGAAACGGCACGTTCTGCGGAGTGTGCGCGAACACGTTGCCCACGAGGGCGTCGACGCACGAGAGCACGTCGTCGCGTGGAATGTTCACCCACAGTGCATCGTCCAACCCGACCAGACTGTAGCCGCGGCCGTGGTCCTCGGCCAGTACGCTCCACATGTTCATGCGCTCGCGCAGCACCTCCGCGACGTCGCAGTGCTGCGCCGAGCGGTCGGTCACCGACTGGCGGGCGCCGGCGATGACCGCGTCCACCTCCGCCTCGAGCGCGTCTACCGAGGTGCGGATCCGCTGTGCGTCCTGGCCGTCGCCAAGGGCCTCCGAGTCCAGGCGCAGCGCCGTCAGCGGCGTGCGCAGCCGGTGCGACAGGTCGGCGGCGAGCTCCCGCTCGGCGTCGACGAGGCGCACCACCCTGTCCGCCATCATGTTGAACGCCAGGCCCGCCTCGACCAGCTCGCCGGGGCCGTCCGGCTTGACGCGCACCGACAGGTCCCCGGCGCCGAACGCCGCGGAAGCCTCGGACAACGCCCTGCTCACCCGCACCACCTTCGCGCCGAGCCGGTCGGCCATGATCACCGAAACGGCCACCAGCAGCAGCGCCACCCCCAGAAGCGTCAGCCACGCCTGTCTGACGCCTTTGGTCGCCAACGTGTCCGGGACGTACACCTCGACCACGGCCACCTCGTTGTCGGGCAGCAGCACCGTGCGCAGGTAGGCCTCGCCGTCGCCGAGGTCGAGCGTGGTCGTCTCGGCGTTGCCGGCCACCTCGGACACCGTTGAGGTCTCGACGTGGCTGACGCCGATGACCTCGTCCGGCAGATGCACGGCGAGCCGTTCCTGAGCGCCCACGTGGTCGGCGGCCACGGCGCGACGCACCGCGGCCGGATCGTCGGTGGCGGCGAGAACGGTCACCATCGAGCCGGCCGCCTCGCGTGCCTCGGTCATGGCGCGGCCCTCGGCGACCTGGAGCGTCACCAGCGCAAGCGGAATGCAGAACGCCAGGGCGACCATGAC
>JBOGDN010000011.1:0-5096 GCA_050742995.1 Stackebrandtia sp.
GTTCCCGCGACAGGCGGGGCCGCACCGCCGACGCGTGCAGGGCGCGACGCGGGGGCGTCAGCGGAAGTAGCCGCCGGGCTGCCGCTGGTCGCCGTACTGGCCGCTTCCGGTCTGCGGCTGCTCGCTGTTGAAACGGGAGCCGTAGTTGTCGAAGGCGTCGGCGGCGCGAGGGGTGTAGCCGTCTTCGGCGTAGGGCGAGCGGGTGTCGGGCTGCGTCTGGTCGTCGGGGTGCTGCGGGGGCATGGGGGGCGGGGCGTCGAAGGGGTTGACCGGGCGAGTGCCGAAGCCGGAGCCGTTGTCGGTCGGCGTGCTGGTGAATGCGTCCGATTCCAGCGTCTTGGTGGCGCCGGGGTCTCCGGAAAGGCTGGCGGCGTCCACGACGCGGTCTTCCTCTTCCTTCTTCTTGCCGCGCCAACGTCCCGGGATGACCACAGACATGAACATCAGCACGGCGATCGCGATGCCCCAGCCCGAGTCGCCGGCGACCATGACGGAGTCCGCGGGGATCTTGGCCGCCTCCAGGGAGGAAGGCAGCGTCACGTTGCCGCCCATCACCCGGAAGATCGCGAAGCCGCCGCCGAACACGGCCGCCGCGGCGAGCGGGCCGGCCGGAGACCACCGGGTGACCGCGAGCAGCCCGAGCAGGAGGCCGGCGCCGGCGAACATGCCCATGGCGATGGGTTTGTCGGGGGCTCCGACGGCGTCGGGGAAGACGCTGGTGTTGAGTCCGATTTCTGCGGCGCCGATGAGCAGCCAGGCTACGGGGGCGAAAATGATGCCTGCGACCAGGCTTCCGATATGGCGCATGGGGGGTGTCTCCATCTCGACGAGAGGTCAGTGCGTCATGGGGGCCATCCTTCCGCATCTGCGCAAGGTTTGGTGAGGCAGGATGGGACCGCCGTCACTGTCTCATCGATCGTGAAAGGTTGCAATATGCCTGCTCGGGTGTTGTGGTCTCCCCCCTCTGACGTTCGCACCTCCTCCCGCATGGGGCGATTCGCCGATTGGCTCGCCCGGACCGATCGCGGCGAGTTCGAGGAGTATTCAGACTTGTGGCGGTGGTCCACGGACGCGCCGGGGGAGTTCTGGTCGGCCGTGTGGTCGTATTTCGAAATCGGCGCGGACACCTCGCCCGAACGCGCCCTGGCGTCGGCGGAGATGCCCGGCGCGCGCTGGTTCCCCGGCGCGACCCTCAACTACGCCGAAACGGTGCTGCGGGCGCCCGGACGCGACGAGGACGACGTCGTCGTCGTGGGGCGCAGCGACGCCCGCGAGCCGGTCGAACTGACCGTCGGCCAGCTGCGCGACCGCGTGGCCCGCTGCGCGGCGGGCCTGCGTCGCCTCGGCGTGGGCCGCGGCGACCGGGTGGCGGCGTTCATGCCCATCATCCCCGAGACGGCCGTGCTGCTGCAGGCGACGGCCAGCCTGGGGGCGGTGTTCTCCAGCTGCCCGCCCGAGTTCGGAGTCCGCAGCGTCGCCGACCGGTGGCGTCAGATCTCGCCGAAGGTGCTCGTGGCCGTCGACGGCTATATATACGGCGACAAACACGTCGACCGGCGCGACGAGGTCGCCGCGATCCGCGGCGAGCTGACCGGTCTGGAGCAGGTCGTGTCGCTGTCGTACGCCGGCGGCGACGTGGCCGACGCGATGTCCTGGGACGCGCTGCTCGCGGAGACCGGCGAGCTGACCTTTGAGCCCGTGCCGTTCGACCACCCGCTGTACGTGCTGTACTCCTCGGGCACCACCGGCCTGCCCAAGCCGATCGTGCACTGCCACGGCGGAATCGTCCTGGAGCACGTGAAAAACCTGGCGCTGCACCACGATCTTGGCCCGGACGACCGCTTCTACTGGTTCAGCACCACCGGCTGGATGATGTGGAACTACGTGATGTCGGCGCCGGCGGTCGGCGCGGCCGTGGTGCTCTACGACGGCAACCCCGCCTACCCCGGCCTTTCGGCGCAGTGGCGGATGGCCGCCGAGACCGGCGTGACCAACTTCGGCACCTCCGCGCCGTTCCTGCTGGCCTGCCGCAAGAAGGGGATCGTGCCCAGGGACGTCGCCGACCTGTCGCGGCTGCGCGGCGTCGGCTCCACCGGCGCCCCGCTGCCTCCGGAGGGCTTCGACTACGTCTACGAGTCGATCGCGCCGCGGGCGATGCTGACGTCGCTGTCGGGCGGCACCGACATGTGCACCGGTTTTCTGGGCGCCACGCCGCTGGTCCCGGTGTACCGCGGCGAGATCGGCTGCCGTTGTCTCGGCGCCAAGGTCGAGGCGTTCGATCCCGACGGCAAGTCGCTGATCGGCGAGCAGGGCGAGTTGGTGATCACCGCGCCGATGCCGTCCATGCCGGTCGGATTCTGGGGCGACGAGGACGGCTCGCGCTACCGCGAGGCGTATTTCGACACCTACCCGGGCGTGTGGCGCCACGGCGACTGGATCACCGTCACCGACCGCGGCTCCTGCGTCGTCAGCGGACGCAGCGACGCCACCCTCAAACGCGGCGGCGTGCGGCTGGGCACCGCCGAGTTCTACTCGGTGGTCGAGGCGCTCGACGAGGTCGCCGACTCCCTTGTGATCCACCTCGAAGACGACTCCGGCGGCCCCGGAAAGCTGCTGCTGTTCGTGGTGCCGGCGCCCGGAGTCGAGGCCGACGCAGACCTGCGCCGCAAGATCGCCTCCGAGCTGCGCTCCGGCCTGTCCCCGCGGCACGTGCCCGACGAGGTGCACGCCGTGGCGGCGGTGCCGCGCACCCTTTCGGGCAAGAAGCTCGAGGTCCCCGTCAAGCGCATCCTCACCGGCGTCCCGATCGAGACGGCCGCCGCCACCGGCGCGCTGGCGAACCCGGAGTCGCTTGAGGCCTTCCTGAAGTTCCGCGTCTGAGGCCGACGTCGCACCCGATCCCAGTCACGTGACAGATGCCGGCGCCGTCGTGCCGCTCGTAGCGTCGAGATCGTCTATTGCGATCCGACGCTTAAGGAGCAACACGATGTCTGACAACCGCCTCACACTCGCCGTCGTCATCGGCAGCACCAGAACCGGCCGCTTCGGTCCCGTCCCGGCACAGTGGTTCGCCGACCAGGCCCGCCAGCACGGCGACTTCGACGTCGACGTGGTGGATCTGCTCGAGGCGAACCTGCCGTCGGTCATGACCGACTAGGATTCGCCCGAAGTGGACGCGCTTGGACGGCGACTTGCCGCCGCCGACGCCTTCGTCATTGTCACGCCCGAGTACAACCACAGCTATCCGGCGTCGTTGAAGAACGCCGTCGACTTTTACAACCAGGAATGGCATGCCAAGCCGGTGGGGTTGATCTCGTACGGCGGCGGCGCCGGCGGGCAGCGAGCCGCCGAGCACCTGCGTCAGGTCTTCCCCGAACTGCACGCCATGACCGTCCGCGACAGCCTGACGTTCGTCAAGTTCTGGGAGAAGTTCGACTCCGAAGGCAAGCCGGTCGAAACCGACGCCGCGGACGCGGCCAAGGCCATGCTCGACCAGCTCGCCTGGTGGGGCCTGACTCTCAAAGAAGCCCGCCAGAAGCGCCCCTACAAGGCGTAGACGCGGCGGAATAGGGCGCTGCGGAACCGCGAAACAGTCGGCGAGGTTGTGCTTCGGCCGTGAGAAAAATACAACAGCCCCTTGACTTGAACTTAAGTTTAAGTTGCACGATCGCGAAATGAGCATTTGTGCCTGCCCGACGACCGACACAGCGGTTCGCGACATGACCGCGCCGCCCGACCGCGAGCCGGACGCGCCGCCGCCCAAGGGCGGCGCGGTCATGCTGCACGGACGCGGCGCCGAGATCGCCGCGATCCAGGCGCTGCTCGACAAGGCCCGAGACGGGGGCAGCGCCGCGGTCGTGCTGCGCGGCGAGGCGGGCATCGGCAAATCCGCGCTGCTCGACCACGTGGCGTCGGCCGCCGAAGCCGATTTCCGCGTGCTGCGCAGCGCCGGAGTCGAGACCGAAGTCCGGTGGCCGTTCGCGGGCCTCGATCTGCTGCTGCGCCAGTCCGCGACCGCGGTCGACTCGCTTCCCGACGCCCAGGCTCGCGCGCTGCGTCGCGCCGCCGGCCGGGAGCAGCCCGGCGAGCTGGGCGCCGACGACCGGCTGCAGGTGGGAATGGCCGTGCTGACCCTGCTGGCCGACTTGGCAGACGACCGCCCGCTGCTGTGCCTGATCGACGACGCCCACTGGCTGGATCGCGAATCCGCCGAGGCGCTGCTGTTCGCCGGCCGCCGCCTCGTCGCCGAAGGCGTGGTGCTGATCTTCGCCGCGCGCGACGGATACGCCCCGGAGTTCCCGGCGCCCGGAGTCGACGCGCTGCCGCTGCCGCCGCTCGACGAGGCGGCCTGTCTCGCCCTGCTGGCCGAACACGCCGCCGACCTGACCGAGCAGGACCGCGCGAAGATCCTGCGCGAGGCTCGCGGAAACCCCCTGGCGCTGCGGGAGCTGCCCGCCGCGCGGTGCGAAGGCGAGTCGGAGGCGCACGACCGGCCGGCGCCGTCGCAGTCCACCTACGGCCGGCTGCGGCAGACCTTCGCCGAGCGCATCGCCGCACTGCCAGAGGCCACCCGGACCTTGATCATCACGGCCGCCTCCGACGCCTGCGGCGGCGCCGGAATCGTGTTCGCCGCCGCGCGGCGGCTGGGGGCGACCGTCGCCGACCTGGAGCCGGCCGAACGCGACGGGCTGCTGCGTCTGGTCAACGGCCGACTGGTCTTCGGGCACCCGCTGATGCGCAGCGCCGCCTACCGCGCCGCGCCGCCGCACCGGCGGATGGAGGCCCACCGTCAGCTCGCCGAAGCTCTCGGCCCCGACGGCAACGACTGCCTGCGGGTGTGGCACCTGGCGGCGGCCGCCGCCGGTCCCGACGAGGAGATCGCCGCGGCCCTGGAGCAGATCGCCGAAGAAAACCGCTCCCGCGGCGGACACGCGGCCGCCGCCGCGACCTACGAGTCCGCCGCCGACCACAGCCCGAGCCTCAAGTCGCGCGCCAGACGCCGCGTGGCCGCCGCGGAGTCGGCCTCGGTTTCCGGCGACATGGCCAAGGCCGTCGAGCTGGCCGAGCTCGCCGCGCGCGACCTCTCCGACGCCGCC
>JBOGDN010000012.1:0-11134 GCA_050742995.1 Stackebrandtia sp.
GTCCCCTCCACTCGCTTCAACCCCTTGGATGCCTACATGAGACGTAGAAGTTTTCTGGGAGGCTTCGCCGCGGTCTCCGGCGGGCTCGTCGTCGCCGGCGGCGGCGTGCCGGCCGCGGCAAGGCAGACGGCCGACGGCCCGCCCACCGTCACGCCCGACGACATCGTGTTCCCGTCGCCCCCGCCGACCCTGCGCCCCGGGTCGTCGCACCAGGCCGGTCTCGTCCGCACGCACGTGGAGAAGATCGTTCCCGCGGCCGCCGAGTACATGGAGCCGGGTCCCGGACGCCCCAACCCCTCCCACCCCGGCTTCGTGCTGCTGGCCGCCCGCAACGGCGTGATCGTCGAGCACGCCGCGCAGGGCCACGCGCTGCGCTACGAAAGCTGGGACGCCGACGCCGGGACGCCGGTGGAGCTGCCCGAGGACGAATGGGTCCCGATGGACCTCGACACGATCTTCGACATGGCTTCGGTGTCGAAGCTGTTCACGTCGGTGGTCATGGTGCAGCTGGCCGAAAGCGGCCAGGTGAACCTCTCGGCGCCGGTGACCGACTACGTCCCCGAATTCGACTCCGCCGACCCCGACAAGTCCGGCATCGTCGTCGAGCAGCTGCTCACCCACAGCGCCGGCCAGGTCCCGTTCATCAAGCTGTACGACCTGCCCGACGACGAGGCCCGGATGCAGGCCATCTACGAAGAGCCGCTGGAGTTCGCCCCGGGGACCAGCTACGTCTACTCCGACCTGAACCTCATCGTCGCCGCCAAGATCATCGAAGGCGTGACCGGCAAGAGCCTCGACGAGGCCGTCGCCGACGGAATCACCGGACCGCTCGGCATGAGCGAGACCATGTACAACCCGCCGGAATCGCTGTGGGACCGCGTCGCGGCCACCGAGTACCAGCCGTGGACCGACAGAGGCATGATCCGCGGAAGCGTCCACGACGAGAACGCCTGGTCGTTCGGGGGCGTCGCCGGACACGCCGGAGTGTTCTCCACCGCCCGCGACCTGGCGGTTTTCGGGCAGATGGTTCTCAACGGCGGGGTATACGACGGCGCGCGGATCCTGGGGGAGGAGTGGGTCCGCTCCATGCTGACCAACCGCAACCCCGACTTCGGCGGCTCGGCCGCGCGCGGCCTGGGGTGGCAGCTCGACCAGCGCTTCTTCATGGACGCCATGACCTCGCCGGTGACCACCGGCCACACCGGATACACCGGCACCTGCATCACGGCCGACCCGCTTTCGGGATCCCTTTTCGTGCTGCTGACCAACCGGGTGCACCCCACCCGCGACTGGGGCGCGATCAGCGACTACCGCAGGGCCCCGTCGCGCCACTTCGCCCGCGCCGTGCCGGTCAAGCCCGCCCGCGGGCTGAAGTGCTGGTACTCGGGACAGGCCGACGCCGGCGAAGCCGTGATGACGGTTCCGCTCGACCGGTTCGTCGCGGAAGGCCGCGCCACGTTCCGGCTGTGGTACGACACCGAGTCGACCGACGTGTGCACTCTGGAGTCGCTCGTCGACGACGAGTGGACCGCCACGCCCATGACGCTGAGCGCCGGGCGCCACAGCTGGGAGACCGACGGCGCCTTCTCCGGCTTCTCGACGCGCCGGTGGCTCGAGGTCGAAACCGAACTGCCCGAAGGCGCCTCGGCGCTGCGGTGGCGTTACGTCGCCGACGACATCCAACAGGGCCGGGGGATATACGTCGACGACATCCGCGTCTATGACGGACCCCGCCTGATCTTCCTCAGCCTGCGGCCTCGCGACAACGACAAGATCGTCGCCGAGGGGTGGAGCGAGGAGAAGAACTGAACCCGACGGATCCGCCGTCCGCGCCCTGCGCCGCGGACGGCGGATTCGTTTTTGCGGGAGTCTGCGCCCATTTGGACGGAGAGGGTGTCAGGGTTTGCTTGTCGCCGAAAGACCCGTGTGACCGTCGGCTGCCATTGGCTGTGACGCAGGTCACTGGTTTTCGGTTTGACTCTCCAGCGACTGGAAGGTTGAGGCTTGCCCCGTGAGCGACCGAAAAGCACTGTTCACCATCGGCGAGATTTCTCGCCGCGCCAAACTGCCGGTGCGGACCGTCCGATTCTGGTCCGACGAAGGTCTCGTGCCGCCGACCGACCGGTCGTCGACGGGTTATCGGCTCTACGACGCCGAGGCGGTCGCGCGGCTGGACCTGGTCCAGACGCTGCGCGACTTCGACCTGGACCTTCCGACGATCCGGTCGGTGCTCGACCGGCAGTCCACGGTGGCCGACGTCGCCGACGCCCACGCACGGGCGATCGACGTCAAAATCCGGCTGCTGAAGGTGAGGCGGACAGTGCTGCGCTCGGTGGCTCAACGAGGAAGCACTACCGAGGAGATGAAACTGATGCACAAGCTCGCCCGACTGTCCGCCGAGGAGCGGCAGCGCATGATCGACGGGTTCGTCGACGCCGTCTTCGAAGGCGTCGACGGCGACACGCCCGGCGCGGAAATCGCCAAGGGCATGCGCATGATGCCGCCGGACCTGCCGGACGACCCCTCGACAGAACAGGTGGACGCGTGGGTCGAACTGGCCGAGCTCGTCGGCGACGAGGACTTCCGGCTGCGGTGCCGCCAGATGGCGGTGGCAGGCGCGAACGGTCCCCAGCCCGGCGACGTCGAGCTCGACCACGCGAAGGTCGCCGAGCTGGCCGGCAAGGCGGTCGCCGACGGCGTGGCGCCGGGATCCGCCGAAGGCGCGGAGATCCTGCACCGC
Source organism: Stackebrandtia sp. (assembly GCA_050742995.1). GTDB lineage: Bacteria > Actinomycetota > Actinomycetes > Mycobacteriales > Micromonosporaceae > Stackebrandtia. Next base: position 2,741 of record JBOGDN010000012.1, read on the forward strand.
ATTGTCGACGCCGACATGTCCGCCGAGGAGCGCGAGAAGCTCGCCGACCAGATCGCGACGTTCTCCGACCGTCGCGTGGAGCGCTACTGGCAGCTGCTGGCGATCCTCAACGGCTGGCCGCAGCGGCCCGCGATGGTGCCGACCTTCGAGTGGTTCCTGGCCGCGCTGCGTGAGAGCTCCTAAAGGGGCGTGACGACAAAAGGGGCCGGGCCGCGAGTGAATCGTCTCGCGGCCCGGCCGTCGTGTGGGGCTAACAGGAGGCGGGCTTGGTCCAGGAGCATTCCAAGCCGCCGTCTCCGCCGGAGTCTTGCGGCGTGTACTGCGGCATCGGCGCGGAGGCCTCTTCCTCGCTGAACGAGGCAAGCGCGATGGCGATCTCGTCCTCGATGTCCTTGACCGTGTCGGCGAGGTAGTTGTTCAACACGATGCTGAACACCAGCTCGCGGCCGTCGGCGTCGGCGACGTACCCGGAAAGCCCGGTGGCGCCGGTCAGCGTGCCGGTCTTGGCGTGGACGTTGCCCTCGGCCGGGGTGTCGCACATCCGGCTGCGCAGCGTGCCGCCGACGAGGCGGTCGTCGGCGCACGCGATCGGCATCGAGTCGTACCAGACGTCGAACCAGGGGGCGTCTCGTCCCGCGACGAGCAGCGCGGCGAACTCCTCGGAGGGCAGATGGTTCTGCCGGGACAGCCCGGAGCCGTCGACGTGGCGGACGGCGTCGAGGTCGACTCCGGCGCTCGCCAGGTATTCGTCGACGGCGGCGAGCCCGGCCGACCAGGTTCCCTCGCCGGACGTCTCGTAGCCGATCGTCTTGGTCAGCACCTCGGCGTGGCCGTTGTTGGACAGCTTCATGAACGGGATCATCAGCTCGTCGAGGGGCATCGAGTCGTGCGCCGCCAGCGTCTCGGCGTCGTCGGGAGTCGCCTCGCCGAGCCGGACGTCTCCGACGAGCTTGACGCCGTTGTCCTTCAGGGCGCCGGCGAAGACGTCCGCGGCGTAGCCGGTGGGCCGCGACACGCTGGCCCAGTCCGACGCTGGCTCGGCGTCGACCGGGAGGTCGCCGCTGATCACGATGTCGTTGCTTTCGTGTTCGCGTTCGATGCTCAGCGTTTCGTCTGCTCCGGACTCGACCGTTGAGGCGCGGTTGACGATGTCGACGTAGTCGGTGTCGGGGGTCACCGTCACTTTCGGATCGTCGCCGGGGTTGTCTCCGGGCGCCGCGGTGACGATGACCGTTCCGGCGTCGTAGTCGGTGTCGGGCGCCACCGTCAGCGGGGAGATCTGCGCGGCGTAGTAGTACGGTTCGTCGTCCCAGGCCCAGTCCTGTCCGAGCCGGACGTCGTCGAAGCGGGTGTCGTCGGCGACCAGATCGCCGGTGATCGTGGTGACGCCCGAGGCCGCGATGTCGGCGGCGAGCGCGTCGTAGTCCTCGGCCAGCATCGTCGGGTCGCCGGTTCCGCGCAGGTACAAGTCGCCGACCAGGGCCGATCCTTTGACCTTGCCGTCGGCGTTGGCGTCGGTGCGGTAGGTGTAGTCGCCGCCGAGCAGCTCAAGGGCGGCGCTTGAGGTCAGCAGCTTGGTGTTGGACGCCGGCATCAGGCGGGTGTCGGGGTTGCGTTCGTAGAGGACGTCGCCGGAGGCGGCGTCGGCGACGAGGACGCTCGCCGCGGCGCCGTCCAGCCGGTCGTCGGCGAGGATTTCGTCGATGGTTTCCTTCAGGGCCTCCTCGCCGGGGTCGGCGCCGGCGGGGGAGCTGATCGCGGCGACGGCGATCGCGGCGGCGATCAGGGGTACGGGCAGGGCGTAAATCAGGGGGCGTTTTCGCATGCCTAGATCGTGGACCAGAGCTTTTCTACGGTCAATAGGGCGAACGGCGAAGGCTAGCGACATGTCGCCGCGGCGTCACCGTCTCGATTTAGGACCCGCTTTGACTCCCGCCGATCCGACCACGGCCAGCGCCACGATCCCCACCGCGATCCAGCGTTTGGGGATCTCTTCCTCCTCCGCCTCATGGCCGCCGCGTTCCAGCGGAGGACGACTGAGCTCCTCCTCAGGTTCCTCGACCGGCGGAGGGGACTGAGTCTCCGCGGGCGGAGGCGACGGCGGGGGAGAAGGCGGCGGCGTCGGCTCCGGGGGCGGGTCGGGTTCGGGCCTGCGGCACAGCGCCGCGTCGGCGGAGGCGATCTCCGTCCACCGGGCGATCTCCTCGGCCTTCAGCTTCTCGGAGGTGTGCGCCGGCAGCGGCACCCTGTACACCACGGCCTCGCCGTCGACGCCGTTGACGACGCCGTACACCCGCCGCTTGCTCTCGTCCAGGAACAGCGCGCCGACCAAGGAGTGCGCGGCCATCCCCGACACCGGCATTCGGTCGACCGCGCCGGTGTCGAGCTCGACGGCCACCAGCTCGCCCTGCTTGCTGCTCAGCCCGTACAGCGTGCCGGTGGCGGCGTGATAGTCCACGTCGCCGACGTCGAGGTCCTCAAGCGGCTCGTCCAGCTCGGCGGTCACGACGGTCTCTCCGGGGTCGTCGTCGAGATTCACCGACAGGATGCGGTTGCCGGCAAGCATCAGCAGCCGCTCGGAGACGACCGTGCCGACGAACGCCCCCGACAGGCCGTCGGAGTCCGCGCCCGATCCGTGCAGCTCGCCGTGGTCGTCCACCTCGCCGTCGGGGTCGATCGACACCAGGCGCGGGCCGTCGTCGGAGCGTCCCACTCCGAACAGCCGGTGCTGTTCTTGCGACCAGCCGACCGCGTTGAGCTGCACCGACAGCTCGGCGACGTCCTTTCGCTTCCCGGACTCCATGTCTATAACGGACAGTTTGTGGTTTTCGCCGTCGACGGGACGCCAGGTCAGGTATGCCGTGTCTTCGTCGCATTCGGCCGGAGCGGCCGCGCCGGCGGCCGGAATCCACAGCACCGCCGCGGCCAGGGCGACGCAACACGCGGCGCAACGCGCCCGATGCGAGACAACCCCAGATTTCGCCATAAGACCCATAAAATATCGCAAAAGCCGCAATTGTTTTGTTTCCGACATCCGTGAGGTGCCCATGAATCCGCTTCTGCTGGGCCTAATCGTCGTCTGTGGAGCAGCTTTCCTCGTCGGAGGGATCGTCATCCTCCAACAGCGCGTCTCCGAGCCGCAGGCCCGCGAGGGCTACAACGAGGTGGCCGGAAGCGTCTTCGAGATCGTCAGCGTGCTCTACGCGATCGTCCTCGCGTTCGTCCTTATCGCACTGTGGGAGGCGCGCATCGAAGCGCGCGACATCACCTACACCGAGGCCGAGGCGCTGGCCGAGGTGTACTGGACCACCGAGAACCTCGAAAACGAGGACGCCAAAGCCGTGCAGGAGCTCAGCCGCGACTACGTCGACCTCGCCGTCGAAGAAGAATGGCCCACGATGGCCGACCACGAGGAAGTGGGCGTCGCCGGCTGGGAGATCATCGACGACATGCGCGCCAAGCTCGCCCACATGCCGCTGGAGTCCGAAGCAGAAGTAGCACTGTGGGAGGACGCCCAAGAGCAGGTCCGCACCCTCAGCGAAGCCCGCAACGACCGCCTCAACACCGCCCAGCGCGGCATGACGGCCGTCATGTGGCTGGTGTTGATAGCCGGAGCGCTCTTGATGCTCGGCGTGCTGCTGTTGTTCGGCGTACCAGGACGACTAGCCCACTTGGTGGTGGTCGTCATCGCCGCAAGCATGATCGCGCTGCTGCTGTTCTCCGTGTACGAGCTGGAATTCCCCTTCGCCCGCGAAGTAGCCATCGGCCCCGACGCCTACCTGTTGGCGCTGGAACGCATGGACAACATCGGCTGACGCCACTGTGCAAACCCGGTGGCGAACCCCGCCGCGCCTATGCCTATCATTGATCGTCGCCGACCTCGGTCGGCAACCCTGGTGGTTGTAGCTCAGCTGGTAGAGCACCTGGTTGTGGTCCAGGAAGTCGCGGGTTCAAGTCCCGTCAATCACCCCAAGCAGCAACACGTCAGAGCCGGTTTCCTCACCCTCGAGGAGACCGGCTCTCGGCTTGATGTTGCTGGTTCGTTGCTCGGACAGCTTGCAGCTCGTCGCCCCGTGCGAAGTCAGCGGGCCAAGAAGGCCGACCTCATCGGAGACCTGGTCGGCGCCGACACGGTGGACGGCGACGTCGTGTGGAAAGCCGGAAGCGCTCAGCCGGTCAAGGCCATGATGCGGGTTTCGTAGTCGGTGTAGTGGGTGTACGACCCCGCCATCCACAGGACGCTCATCGCGCCGCCGCCGGTCAAGCCATGAGGGATGACGGGACGCGCGTTCAGCTCGGTCGGCTCCGGGGTGATCACCTCACTCGTCCAGGTCTGGCCGCCGTCGGGAGTGCGCCAGCGTTCGATCCGGTGGAATCCGCCGTCGTGCTGCCGCGAGAGAACCACCGTGGACGGATCGGCGTGGTCGAGGCTGAGACCGCCCGAGTACAGAGGCTCGCTCGGATCGGAGGGAATCCGGTCGCCCGCGGAGGTCATCTCGACGTCCTGCCAGCCGCCTGAGTTCCAGCGGGCGTATCGGTAGCGGTGGTCGGAATCGGAGGGGAAGTTGGCGTAGACGACCACGGGATTGCCGTCGGCGTCTTCGGCCACGTCCCACACCCATGCCTTGGGTGCGCCGTCCGCGTCGTACACCACGTCGGCCTCTTCGGCGCGCACCGGCGTGCCCAGCGGCCCGATCACGCTGCCGTCGGCCCGGTGCAGGTTTTGGTCGGCGGCGTCGTAGCACATGTAGTACACGCTGGTGTGCACGTTGCGCGGGTGGCCTTCGGTGAACGCGAAGTGGATCCGGCCCACGCCGTTGGAGTGCTGCTTCAGGTACGGCCGCTCGCCGGGATTGGTCACAAGCGACTGCGCGGGCGCCCAGACGTCCGCGCCGGACGTGCTGGTGAACGCCGCGTCCCAGTTGGCGGCGCGGAAGAACATGTACAGCTTGTTCGGCTCCTCGGACAGCTGCGCCAGGTTCGGATAGGTCCATCCGTACCTGCCGGAGGTGTTCTGCCGCATCTCTTTGCGCGGTTCCCAGTCGCTCGCGTCGTCGGGTGCGACCGACCGTCTGTAGTAGATCGGCGCGTCGTTGTGACCGTGCTCGGTCCAAAACACGACGAGGTGGCCGTCGGGGCGGCGCACGATGCTCGGGTTGTTGTGGTCGTCGATCTGGAAACCCGTCTGCAGCACCGACGTGCTCAACTGTCCGTCGGCGTGATCGTAAACCGAACACGCTATTTCGCCGGCCCGGGTGATGTAGCTGACGTAGGTGCGCCCGTCGACGTGAATCGCGCGCGGGTCGCCGAACCAGCACCAGGCGCCGGACTCGGCGATCGGCGCGGACGCGGCGGTCCTTGCGGCGGACGCACTCGCCGGGGCGATCGGTCCGGCGCCCAGGATCGGCGCGGCGGCGGCCAGACCGGCCATGCCGAGTACCTGACGGCGCGTGGCGCGCGGCGGCGCAGAGTTGTCGGTCATCATGTCCTCCGGGGTTCAGTCGGCCAATTCGGCGATCTCCTTGCCGGCGTGCAGAAACGCGCCGACGCCGTAGGGAAACGTGCTGTCCTCTGTGACCGGCTGACTGGAGTCGGGTCCGTCGCCGGGGCCCTGGATGTAGCCGAGAAAGCCGTCGTCGCGCATGGCGACGTCGACCATTCCGTTCCACGCCCTGGCCAGCGTCGGCAGGTACTCCTCGCGGTCGAGCATGCCCGCGTTGACGCCGTACGCGATCGCGTAGGCGAAAAAGGCGGTGCCGCTGGTCTCCGGACCGGGATGGTGATCGGAGTCGGCGAGATTCACGTTCCACAGTCCGTCCTCGCGCTGCACTCGGCTGACCGAGCGGCACACGGCGACCAGGTTGTTGCGGTACTCCGTCCAGCGAGCGTCGCTGGGCGGGGTTGTTTTGAGCACTTTGACGTGCGCGGCCGCGGCCCAGCCGTTGCCGCGGGACCAGAAGACGGGAAGGCCGTTGGGCGAGGTGATGCCGCCGGGCTGAACGTACTCTCCGTCTCGGTACCACAGCTCGTCGTCGAAGTCGTACAGACCGCCGCCTTCGCGCAGCTTCGCGTGGCGGTAGAGCTGGAACATCTTTTCCCGGTAGGCGTAGTCGCCGCGCAGGTCGCCCAGGCGCGTGAACACCGGCATCGCCATGTGCAGCGCGTCGCACCACCACCAGTCGTCGTCGGCGTCCGGGTCGCCGTAGACCATGCCCCCGACCGACTCGTCGAGCTGCGCGATCTTCGCCGGATCCGGATCCAGTTCGTACAGATCGAGGTAGGTCTGGCCGCAGCACTGGTTGTCCGCGTTGCGGGTGGTCGGGCCGTCGGGGAGCCCGTAGTCATGGCTCTGTGCCCAACCCGCGGCGTAGTCGAGATAGCGCGGCTCGTCAGTGAGCCGGTAGGCGTCCATGTTGCCGCTGAAGTACGCGGCCACGTCCCACAGGTTCGTGCCGGGGTCGGGATGGGAGTCGATCCAGTGGTCGTTGACCAGACGCACCGTCTCGACGATCGAGTCGCGGTCGGGCAACGTGTCGGACGGCGCCTGGATCCGACCGTCCGAATCGGGCGAAGCCAGGGCGGGGTCGCTCAGCGCCGCGACGGCGCCGAACGCTCCAGCGGCGATAAATGTGCGTCGATACATAACAGGTGCCTCCGTAGTGTGGGTAGGGGCGGTGCCGGGAGCCGGTCAGTGGGCGGAGGACTCCGCATCGTCGGCTTTCCAGAAATCCTCCAGCCGCTCACCGTCACACCACCGTCCAGCCGAGAACCGGGGTCGACTGGAGGTAGACCAGGACGCACAACAGCAGCAGCATGCCAACACTCCAGCCGAACACTCGGCGGAAGAGGACGCCCTCGGAGCCGACCAGCCCCACCGCGGCCGTGCCGACGGCGAGGCTTTGCGGGGAGATCATCTTGGCCATGACGCCGCCGGAGCTGTTGGCCGCGCCCAGCAGCTCCGGGGAGGCGCCGATCTGTTCGGCGGCGGTGACCTGGAGGTTCCCGAAGAGAGCGTTGGCGCCCGCGTCGGTGCCGGTGACGACGACGCCGAACCAGCCGACGACCGGAGACAGGAACGCGAAGAAGGCGCCCGCGGTCGCCAGCCACAGGCCGAGCGTGCTGATCTGCCCGGACAGGTTCATCACATAGGACAGCGCGAAGACGCACAGGATCGTGAAAATCGCCCAGCCGAACTGGCGGATCGTCCGCCCGTACACTCGCACGACGGCCGACGGCCGAATCCGCAGCAAAGCGGCCGTGAGCAGGCCGGACAGGAAGAGCAGGGTGCCGGTCGCCGACGCCCAGTTCAGTTTGAACTCGACGGAGACCGCGTCGCCCGCGGGAGAGACGATCTCCAGACCCGGCCAGTCGAACAGGATCGTGGGCGCGTCGAGCACGGCTTTGATCGCGGGGATCTGGGCCAGCGAGAAGAGCACGACGATGATCGCGTACGGAGAGAAGGCGAGCAGGCGCTCCCGTACGCCGTCGCCTTCGGGCGGACCCGTGCGCCGGTCGAACGCGGGGTCTTCGGCGGCGCCTCCGGCGACGACGGGCGCTGTCGGCAGGTCGTTCGCGGGCGCCGGACGCCAAAATCGGTTCAGCGTGATCAGCGCGGCGGCCGAGATCAGGGCGGCGAATATGTCGCACAGCTTGTAGCTGAAGTAGTTCGAGAACGCGAACTGCGCGACGCCGAAGCTCAGCCCGCCGACCAGCGCGGCCGGCCACGCCTGTCTCAGCCCGCGACGCCCGTCGGCCAAGAAGACCAGGATGAAGGGCACGACGATCGCGAGGATCGAGGTCTGGCGTCCGGCCATGGCGCCGAAGGCGTCCGCCGGCATGCCGGTGACCTCGCCCAGCACGGTGACGGGGTTGCCCAAGCCGCCGAAGGCCACCGGCGCGGTGTTCGCCACCAGGGCGATTGCCGCGGCCTTCAGCGGCGCGAATCCGACCGCGATGAGCATGACCGCGCAGATGGCGATGGGCGAGCCGCCGCCGGCCAGCGCCTCCAGCAGCGCGCCGAAGCAGAAGGCGATGACGACGGCCTGGATGCGGCTGTCGTCGCTGACCGCGGCGAACGAGCGTCGCAAGACGGCGAAGTGGCCGGTTTCCACGGTGAGGTGGTAAATCCAGATGGCGTTGAAGGTCAGCCACAGGATGACCAAGACGCTGAACGCCGCCCCGAACGCTCCGGCGTTCAGGGCTTGAGCGCCCGGCATTCCGTAGCCGACGACTGCCACCGCCAGCGCGACGGCCAACGAGGCCAGACCGGCCCAGTGCGCTTTCCATTTCAGGCCGCCGAGCAGCGCCAGCAGCGTGACGAGGGGCAGCGCCGCCAGAAGCGCGGACAAGGCGAGGCTGCCTGTGGGGTTGAAAGTCTGGGTATACACCTTGGCT
>JBOGDN010000013.1:0-9537 GCA_050742995.1 Stackebrandtia sp.
ACCCTGTACAGCCTGGCCGAGCGGGGCTCGATGGGGTCGCTCGGCGTGGCCTCGGCGGAGTCGACGACGTGTCCGCTCGACGGCTGGCTGACGCTGTCGGCCGGAGCCCCCGCCTCCGGCGACGTGCGGCTTGACGACGACGAGACCTGCCCGTCGGTGTCGGTCGACACGGTCGCCGACGACGGCGACTCCGGCGCCGAAATCACGCGGTTTTCCGACCTCGCCGCCGAAAACCGGAATCAGCAGTCGGGCGCCGAAGTCGGCGCGCTGCCCAGCTCGGTGAACTGCGCCGCCGCGGTCGGCCCCGGCGCGGCCTACGCCGCGGCCCGACCCACCGGACGCGTCGACCGTTACGAGCCGGAGCTGCCTGACGATCCCGAGGCGCTCGAGGAGCTGCTTTCGGAGTGCCCCCTGTCCGTCGTCGACATGGGGCAGCTGCCGGAGGGGGCGGGCGACCGCGACGCGGCGTTGCAAGAGATCGACGCCTCGCTCGCCGCCGTCGTAGAAGCCATGCCGGAGGAGGCGCTGCTGCTGACGGCCGGGATTTCCGACATTTCCAGCGCCGCCCAGCTGCACGCGGTGATCGCGGTGGGAGGCGGATTCGACGAGGAAGGCTGGCTGACCTCGGCGGGCACCGGCCGCGAAGGATTCCTGCGGCTTATCGACCTGGCGCCGACAGCCATCGGCGCGCTCGACCAGCCCCTGCCGCGGCCGGTCGTCGGCGTCACCGCCGCCACGCTTGGCGGGCGCGGCGAGGACGCCAGGGCCGCGATCACTCGGCTGGCCGACGACAACGCCGAAGCCGCCGCTCAGGAAGACGCGATCATGCGGTTCCTGTTCCTGGTGACAATCGCGATGCTGGCGCTGTTCGTGGTGTCCGCGTCGCTGCTGCAGCGGATCCGACGCGGCACGACCGCCGGCAAACCCGCGACGCTGTGGAACTTCCGCGCGGTAGTCACCGCCTCGACTGGGCTGGCGCTGATCATTCCGGCGGCCACCTTGGTCGACTTCGTGCCCTGGTGGCGCGCTTCACACTCCATGTTCGCGCTGCTGGCGGCTACGGCGGCGATCGCCGTGCTTTTGACGGCGCTGGTGTTCCTCGCGCCCAAACGGCGCTCCTCGATGGGGCTGATGATCACCGTCAGCCTGGTGGGCGTGACGGTCGTGGCCCTCGACGTGCTCACCGGGGGACGCCTGCAGTTTGACGGAATCTCCGCCTACAGCGCGCTCAACAGCGCCGGCAAGGCCGGGCTCGGCCCGCTGGGATACGGCGTGTTCGTCACGTCGCTGCTGACCGCGGCGGGGTGCGCCGCCCAGGTCCTGAACCGGCGCAAACGTCCGGTGCTCATCGGGCTGGCCGGAGCCGTGGGCGTCTTCATCGTCGGCGCACCCTACCTGGGCGACGACCCGGCCGGCGCCGCCGCGTTGACGGTGGGCGTGTGCCTGGCCGCGGCGATCTCCACCGGCGGCTGGCTGACGTTCGGCAGATTCGCGTGGGCGTTGTTCGCCGGGGTCGGACTGCTCGTCGTCCTGGCGATATCCGACGTGGTGCGCGTGGAGGCGGCCCGCGGTCCGCTCGGCGGCTTCGTCGCCGACATGTTCGGAGGCGACAGCGGAGGCAGGATCCGCGCGACCCTCGAAGCCGACGTGGTCGCCATAGGCACGAATCCGCTGACCCTGGTGGTGCTGGCGTCGATCGTGTTCACCTGGGTGGTGCTGCTGCGCCCCTCCGGCGGGCTCAAACGCGCCTTCGGCCTGTACCCAAGCGCCCGAGCCGGCTTCGTCGGCGCGATCACGGCGACGCTGCTCGGCGGCCTGCTCGGCGGGCAGGGATTCATCCCGCTCGGCGCGGCCGCGACGATCACGATGCCGCTGGCGATTATCACCGCGCAGCGCGTGCTGGCGCGGGCACACGTGCGGGACGGACGCTCCGATCCCACCGATCTGGAGGCCCCCGCGCGGGTCACGGTCGAGGACGCGACGAGTGGTGTTACCGTGGAATCCCGTGGATGACCGCCACATCAGGCTCCGACCACGGGAGACGGCTTTGCCCAGTAACTCCGCCGCGTCAGCGCGCATCACCAAGCACATCTTCGTCACCGGGGGCGTGACTTCGGCGCTCGGCAAAGGCCTGACGGCCTCGAGTTTGGGAAATCTCCTCACCGCGCGCGGACTGCACGTCGTGATGCAGAAGATTGATCCATACCTCAACGTCGATCCCGGAACCATGAACCCGTTCGAGCACGGAGAGGTCTACGTCACCGACGACGGCGCCGAGACCGACCTCGACGTGGGCAACTACGAACGGTTCCTCGACCGCGGCCTTTCGCGGCGTTCGTGCATCACCACCGGCCAGATCTACTCGGAGGTGATCGCCAAGGAGCGTCGCGGCGAATACCTCGGCGACACCGTGCAGGTGATTCCGCACATCACCAACGAGATCAAGTCGCGCATCCGGGCCATGGCCGCCCCCGACACCGACGACCCCGCCGGGCGGGTGCCCGACGTGGTGATCACCGAAGTCGGCGGCACCGTCGGCGACATCGAGTCGCTGCCGTTCCTGGAGGCGATCCGGCAGCTGCGCCACGACGTCGGCCGAGACAACTGCCTGTTCATTCACGTTTCGCTTGTGCCCTACCTGGCCGCCGGGGGAGAGCTGAAGACCAAGCCCACCCAGCACTCGGTGGCCGCGCTGCGCAACATCGGCATCCAGCCCGACGTGATCGTGTGCCGCAGCGACCGCGAGATTCCGCAGGGCTTGAAGAACAAGCTTGCTCTGTTTTGCGACGTCGACGTGGAGGCGGTGGTCTCGGCGGCCGACGCGGCCAGCATCTACGACATCCCCAAGGTGCTGCACCGCGAGGGTCTTGACGCCTACGCGGTGCGCCGGCTCGACCTGCCCTTCAAAGACGTCGACTGGACGGCGTGGGACGACCTGCTCGACCGGGTGCACCACCCGCGCGAAGAGGTCGTCATCGCCGTGGTCGGCAAGTACGTCGACCTGCCCGACGCGTACCTGTCGGTGGTGGAGGCGGTGCGCTCGGCCGGCTACGCCCACCACTCCCAGGCCAAGATCCGCTGGGTGGAAAGCGGCGCCTGCACCTCGCCGGAGACCGCCGCCGACGTGCTGTCCGGCGTGGACGGCGTGGTGATACCGGGAGGCTTCGGCGAGCGCGGCGTCCAGGGCAAGATCAACGCGATCACGCACGCCCGGCGAAACGGCATCCCGACGCTCGGGCTGTGCCTGGGGCTGCAGTGCATGGGCATCGAGGCGCTGCGCGAGGTCGCCGGTCTTCAGGGCGCCGACTCCGAGGAGTTCGACCCCAAATGCGCCCATCCGGTCATCTCCACGATGGCCGACCAGACCGACATCGTCGCCGGCAACGGCGACATGGGCGGCACCATGCGACTCGGCGCCTACCCGGCCGTGCTCGTCAAGGGCTCCCTCGTCGCCGAGGCCTACGGAAGCGCCGAGGTCAGCGAGCGGCACCGGCACCGCTACGAGGTCAACAACGCCTACCGAGAGGCGCTGTCGGAGGCGGGCTTCCTCGTCTCCGGGACGTCCCCCGACGGACGGCTGGTGGAGTTTCTCGAGCTGGACCGCGAACAGCATCCCTTCTTTGTGGCCACCCAGGCGCACCCGGAGCTGAAATCGCGCCCCACTCGGCCGCACCCGCTTTTCGCCGCGTTTATGGGCGCGTCGCTGGCCTATTCGCTGGCCGACCGGCTCGATCTTGTGACTCCCGACTCCTCCAACACGACGGTGGCTTCATGACAGGCGAACACGACTACGCGATCTCGGCAAGCCGGACGGTCTACAACGGCTATATCAACGTCGTCGAAGACGACGTGGTCATGCCCGACGGGCAGACCTCGACGCGCACTTACATCCGCCATATGGGAGTGGTGGCCGTGGTCGCGCTCGACGACGCCGACCGCATCGCGTTGATCCGCCAGTACCGGCACCCGGTGCGGCGTCGGCTGTGGGAGATCCCCGCCGGCGTGCGCGACGTGGCCGGGGAGCCCCCGGAGGTCACCGCAGCGCGCGAGCTGGCGGAAGAGGCCGACTTGACCGCCGGACAGCTGGAGCCGCTGCTCGACGTGTACCCCACGCCCGGCTGCAGCGACGAGCGCACCCTCATCTATCTGGCCCGGGATCTGTCCGAGGTGCCGAGTGAGAGCCGACACGTCCGCGGCGAGGAGGAGGCGGAGCTCACGCTGCGCTGGTGGGATCTGGACGAGGCGGTCAAGGCCGTCATGTCAGGCGAGATAGTCAACGGCCTGTGCGTCTCCGGCGTGCTGGCCGCCGCTCATCACGTAAAGGACGGTCACTCCCTATGAATCATCGGTTACTGTCCGAATCTATTGCTGAAGAATAAAGCGGTGTGTCGCGCTTGACAAAGATTCAATGGTCGTGCCAGTCTGAGCGTCCAATCTCGTAAACTGCTGCGGCTAGCGCGCGCCGCAATGGCCCGCGACGAAATTGCGAGCCAAGCCAAGAAAGAAGGTAGGGGTCAGGTGAAAGTCGGGATCCCGCAGGAAGTCAAAAACCACGAATATCGAGTGGCGATCACCCCGTCCGGGGTGCACGAACTGGCACGCGCCGGCCACGAGGTGTTCATAGAATCCGGCGCCGGAGAAGGCTCGTCGATTCCCGACGCGGACTTCGTGTCCGCAGGGGCGCATATGCTGCCCACCGCCGACGACGTGTGGGCGGAAGGCGACCTCCTGCTCAAAGTCAAGGAGCCGGTCGCCTCCGAATACCACCGGATGCGCGAAGGCCAGGTGCTGTTCACCTACCTTCACCTTGCCGCCTCAAGCGTGTGCACGCAGGCGCTGCTCGACAAAAAGGTCACCTCCATCGCCTACGAAACCGTCGAAACCGCCGACGGGTCGCTGCCGCTGTTGGCCCCCATGAGCGAAGTCGCCGGACGGCTCGCCCCGCAGGTCGGCGCTTACCACCTGATGCGCTCGGGCGGAGGCCGCGGCGCGCTGATGGGCGGCGTCCCCGGCGTGCACGCGGCCAAGACCGTCGTCATCGGCGCCGGCGTGTCGGGCATGAACGCCGTGTCCATCGCCGTGGGCATGCAGTCCGACGTGATCGTGCTCGACAACAACGTCGACAAGCTGCGCACCGCCGACCGCCTCTACGGGGGACGCGTCCAGACCGTCTCGTCCAACTCCTACGAGCTGGAAAAGGCCGTCCTCGAAGCCGACCTCGTCGTCGGCGCGGTCCTGGTGCACGGCGCCAAGGCCCCCACGCTGATCTCCCACGAGCTGGTCGGCCGCATGAAGCCCGGCAGCGTCCTCGTCGACATCGCCATCGACCAGGGCGGCTGCTTCGAAGACTCCAGGCCCACCACGCACGACAACCCGATCTACAACGTCCACGACTCGGTGTTCTACTGCGTGGCCAACATGCCCGGCGCGGTGCCGCACACCTCCACCTACGCCCTGACCAACGTCACCCTGCCGTACGTGCTCGAGGTGGCCAACCACGGCTGGAAGGACGCGATGCGCCGAGACAGGGCGCTCGCCCTCGGGCTCAACACCTACGAAGGCAACATCACGTACGGTCCGGTTGCCGACGTGCACGGCAAGACGGTGCAAAAGCTCGAGGAGATCCTCTGACCGACGCCGACGTAACCGAGGTGGTCCGGGACTACCTGGACCACCTCCTCGTCGAGCGCGGACACTCCAAAAACACCCTCGACGCCTACCGGCGCGACCTGCGCCGCTACGCCGACTGGCTCGCCGCCGCCGGCGTGGCGTCCTTCAGGCAGATCGACGCCGAGCGCGTCGGCGCCTACATCGGCTGTCTTTCCCGAGGCGACGAAGCACACCCGCCGCTGGCGCCGCGCTCGGCGGCCCGCTGCCGCAGCGCCGTGCGCGGCCTGCACCGCTTCGCCGTCGCCGAAGGCGTCGTCGACGTCGACGCGACCGCCGACACCGTCGCCCCTCGCGTCCCCATGCGCCTTCCCAAGGCGATCAGCCTCGACGACGTCGAACGCCTGCTGGAAGCCGCCGCGATCGTCGACGGCCCGCGCGGCCTGCGCGACGTCGCGCTGCTGGAGTTCCTGTACGGCACCGGCGCCCGCGTCAGCGAAGCCGTCGGCGCCGACGTCGACGACGTCGACCTGGACCGACGCGCCGCGGTGCTGCGCGGCAAGGGCGGCAAGGTCCGGACGACGCCGCTTGGGAGCCACGCCGCCCGCGCCCTGGAGGCCTATGTGGTGCGCGGCAGGCCCGCCCTGCTGCGCGGCGCCCGCGACGGACACCCCAGGCTGTTCGTCAACGCCCGCGGCCGACCGCTGACTCGTCAAGGCGCACACCTGATCCTGACGTCGGCGGCCGATCGCGCCGGCTTGCCCGAAGGCATCGGCCCTCACACCCTGCGGCACTCCTTCGCCACCCATCTGCTCGACGGCGGCGCCGACGTGCGCGTGGTGCAAGAACTCCTCGGCCACGCGTCGGTGAGCACCACTCAGATCTACACACTTGTCACGGTCGATAAACTTCGAGAGGTATACGCGACGTCCCACCCGAGGGCGCGGTGATCGTCGCAGCCTGCGGCGGCAACCGTGCGGTAGCCCGCGAAGTGGCGTACAGTCGCAAACGCGGGCATATCGTGAGGGGCGCCCCGCTACGAGCAAAGCGCCGGATACATCTCAGGAGGTCGTCATGGCGGACAGCCCAGGCATAGACGACAAGTGGGCGGCACTGCGCACCGCACCGCCGGCGCCGTCGGACGACGACTCCGAAGTCGGCGGCCCCGACCCCGAGAACTACACCGGCCGGGGCGAGATACCCCAGCCCCAGCCCCTCGAGCGGCACGGACCGGCCCGGGTTGTGGCCATGGCCAACCAAAAAGGCGGCGTCGGAAAGACCACCACCACAATCAACCTCGGCGCGGCGCTCGCCGAATACGGACGCAAAGTGCTGCTGGTGGACTTCGACCCGCAGGGCGCGCTTTCGGTGGGCTTCGGCGTCAACCCGCACACGCTCGACCTGACCGTCTACAACCTTCTGATGCAAAGCGACGTCGCCGTCGAAGACGTCATCATCAAGACCAACGTCGCCGGCCTGCACGTCCTGCCCGCCAACATCGACCTGTCCGCCGCCGAGATCCAGCTGGTCAACGAAGTGGCGCGCGAACAGACCCTGGCGCGTCTGCTGCGCCCGGTGATGAGCGAATACGACTTCATCGTCATCGACTGCCAGCCGTCGCTCGGCCTGCTCACCGTCAACGCGCTCACCGCCGCACACGGCGTCCTGGTGCCGCTGGAATGCGAGTTCTTCAGCCTGCGCGGCGTGGCGCTGCTGCTCGACACCGTCGACAAAGTCCGCGAACGGCTCAACTTCGACCTCGAGCTCGACGGCATCTTGGCCACGATGTACGACTCGCGCACGACGCACTCGCGGCAGGTGCTGCAGCGCGTCGTCGAAGCCTTCGGCGACCGGGTCTTCCAGACGGTCATCACCCGCACCGTGCGGTTCCCCGAAACCACAGTGGCCGGAGAGCCGATCACCACCTGGGCGCCCGCCTCGTCCGGCGCCCGCGCCTACCGACAGCTGGCCAGAGAAGTCATCGCCGCCCAGGACAACCGCCGCTAGGGCCTGTATGAGTCCGCGCAGCAGGAAACGGGATTCTCGTACAGGCCCTAAACCAGTGTCCTCGGGGTCGTTGCGTCGTTAGACGGAGTGTGCCCGTCAGCGCGCAATCCCTTGCCGCCGTTGCCAAATCTCCGCCCCAGGACATGAGGACCTGCCCGGTTGATTTTCACTCTGGCGCAGCCCGCCGCATGCGCGGGGCTCGCCTTGGCCCTCCTTTTCGGCCTCGCCGCGCGAGCCGCCGCCCAGTCCGCTCTGCTGCGGGCGCTCTACCAGATGCGCCGGCCGGGAGGGATCTTCCCCAACATCCGCCGCGACGTCCATCCGCTCGGCATAATCGCCGCCTGCGTCGGCGGCGTCGGCTTCGGCACGTCCGGCCCCGTCCTGCCGAGCAGACCCGGACGCTGGCGCGCGGCCTGCGTCCGACTCGCCGGTCCGCTCAGCGCGTTCCTGTCCGGCGCGACCCTGCTGACCGCCTACGCCGCCGCCTACCCCGGTCAGAGGGCCGCCAGGCTCTACCTCCCGTCCGACGTGCTGCGCGGCGCGCCGACCGTCGCCGGCGACACGCTGGGACAGCTGTGGTTCTCCGGCGCGGTGGGACTGCTGTGCTTCGGAATCGTCGCCGCGCTGCCCCTGCCGCCCGCCGACGGCTGGGACCTCATGCGCGGCCTGCGCCGCCCCGACCGCGAGCCCGCGACCGGCAGCGGACTCGTCGCCCTCCTCGTCGACCGCCAGCTGGGCGCCCTGCTGCTCATGCTCGCCCTGTCCGCGCCGCTCGGCAACCGCCCGCCCGCCGCGCACTTGTTGCTCGACCTGCTCGGAGCGCCGCTGATGCGCATCTGGTCAGGCGCATTACGCTGTTCAGGTGCAAACGCCGCAAGCAGCTCCTGTCGCCGACAACGCCGTCGAACGCGACGCCCGCGGCGGATTCCAGGTGCGCCTGGACAACTTCACCGGCCCCTTCGACTTGCTGCTTCAGCTCATCGGCAAGCACAAACTCGACGTAACCGAAGTCGCGCTTCACCAGGTCACCGACGAATTCATCTCCTACACCAAGGCGCTGGGCGACGCCTGGGACCTCGACGAGACCAGCGAGTTTCTCCTCATCGCCGCCACCCTCCTCGACCTGAAGGCCGCCCGCCTGCTGCCGGCCGCCGACGTCGAAGACGAGGAAGATCTTGCCCTGCTTGAAGCCCGCGACCTGCTGTTCGCCCGCCTGCTGCAGTACAAGGCCTTCAAAGAAGCCGCGGCGCACATCAGCGAACTCTCCGCCGCCGCCGCGCTGCGACACCCCCGCACCGCCGGCCTCGAACCCCGATACGCCGAAGCCCTGCCGGAGCTGGTGCTCAACATCGGCCCCGACGCCCTCGCCGCGCTCGCCTCGGCCGCGCTGCGTCCCAAACCGCCCCCGGCCGTCGGCGTCGACCACGTGCACACGGTGCGCGTCAGCGTCCGCGAACACGCCATCATCCTCCAGCGCAGGCTGCGACGCGTCGGAAAATCCACCTTCCGCGCCCTCACCAGCGACTGCGAAAACACACTCCAGGTCGTCGCCCGCTTCCTCGCCCTGCTCGAGCTCTATCGTGAGGGCATGGTCGGCTTCGACCAGGTGCAGGCGCTGGGGGAGTTGACCGTGCGGTGGACCGCGGGCGAAACCACCTCTGACATCGAAGTCGACGAGTACGCCGGCGTGCCGGAGCCCGAGCCGTCCGGCTCGGCCCCGGCCGACGACGACGCGAGCGGCGCAGACACCGAGCAGGAGGAGCAGGGGTGAGCGAGGAGACCGCGCACGTCCAGGCAGAAGAGTCTGGCCCGACCGTCGACGACGGCGGCGAGCCGCGCGCCGCGGACGACGGCGAGGCCGCCGAGCCTTCCGCGCCGGCGCCGACCGACGCCGGCGACTCTCTGGTGCGCGAAGTGGCCGAC
>JBOGDN010000014.1:0-21560 GCA_050742995.1 Stackebrandtia sp.
CCGCAAGGCCCGCCGCGCCGAGATCGTCGAGGCGGCCGTGCGCGCCATACACCGCCACGGCCCCGCTGTGAGCATGAACGACGTCGCCGCCGAGGCCGAGGTCAGCAAACCGGTACTGTACCGGCACTTCGCCGACCAGGCCGACCTGTACCACGAGGTCGGCCGGTGGGCCGCCCGATGGCTGGTGCGCTGGCTGGCGCAGCACCTCGAACCCGGCGACGAGCCCCGCGAAGTCGTCGCCGCGGTCGTCGACGCCTACCTCGGCGCGATCGAGACCGAGCCGCGGCTGTACCGCTTCGTGGTGCGCTACGCCTTCGCCGACTCGACCTCGCCCGACTCCGTCGACGGCTACCGGGCGGTCGTGGCCGAGCACGTCGCGCGGGTACTGCGCGCGCGGCTCGACGACGACCACGCCGCGGCGGCCCAGGCGTGGGCGCACGGTCTGGCGGGGCTGGTGCAAAGCGTGGGCGACTGGTGGCTGGACAACCCCGAGGCGGCCACGCGCGCCCAGTTGGCCGATCAGCTCACCAGCCTGATCTGGGCAGGGGTGGCAGGTTCACTGCGGCGTTGACGAAGGCGACGGCGTCGGCGCCGTCCAGCCGGTCGGGCCGCAGCGGGGCGTACCTGGGGTCGGCGTTGTCGAGCGCGTGCAGACTCGGGAAGCGCTCCAAGACGGCGGCCAGCGATTCGACGGGAAAGAACGCCCGTTCGGCGACGGCCTGCGACAGCACCGTGTGCAGGCCGTGCGGGTCCGCCTGGGGCTCGTCGACGCCGCAGTCCGAGGCGACGAAGGCGTAGTCGTCTTTGAGGACGGTCGCGGCGATCGCGCCGGCGCTCCACCAGCGCTGCCGCGTTCCCGCCCAGTCCAAGGAGGACTGATTTCGCTGCAGATGGGCGTTGTTGGCGAAGACCAGGCACGGCCCGCGGCGTTTCTGCGTTCGCGCGACGGCCAGCAGGTTGTCCGCCATCATGGCGTCGCGCAGCCCGAGCATGTGCGCGATCCTGTCGGGCGAGGGCGAGGCCATGGCCGCGTGGTAGCGCAGCAGTCCCTGGGCGGTTCGGGCGTACATGTGCGCGCGCTCGAAGTCGGCGTCCGAGGAGGCCTGTCGCAGGCCCGGGGCCTCGGCGCCGAACAGCGCGATCATGTCGTCG
Organism: Stackebrandtia sp.; assembly: GCA_050742995.1. Taxonomy (GTDB): domain Bacteria; phylum Actinomycetota; class Actinomycetes; order Mycobacteriales; family Micromonosporaceae; genus Stackebrandtia. Next base: position 1,153 of record JBOGDN010000014.1, read on the forward strand.
GCCGCCAGGCGAAGCGCGTTCGCTTCGGGCGTGTCTCCGACCGACTGCGAGGGGTCTGTCATGATCGCGGGGTTCTCCCACGCGGCGTCGTCGCCGAGCAGAGTGTCCAGCGTCTTCGCGTCGTGAGGGAGGCGGTCGTCGCCGAGGTGTTCGGCCAGGTACGCGAGAGCGGTCGCCAGACAGGCGCGCGGGCTGGGTGCGTGCGTCATCTCCAGCGGCGGGTCGAATCCGAAGAACCTCACCTGCCGGCTCGGGTCTGCCCCGGCGTTGTGGTCGCGGAGCTGCGCGACCAGCTCGCGGTTGGCCGGCAAGGCGCCGAAGCCGTGGCTGAAGCCGGTTTCGAGGACCTCGTCGAGGTCTCCCTCGCCGGTCGTGACGTAGTCGTCGACGACTTGCGCGACCAGGCAGTCGCTTTCGATCGCCACGGAGCGGTACCCGTGGCGCCCCGCCAGGCTGGCCAGCATCTGGTTTCGCAGCCGCGGGAAGACTTCCACGCCGTGCGTCGGCTCGCCCAGGCCCAACAGGGCGGGCCGTCGTCCGAGGGCGTCGAGGAGCAGGGTCACGGCGTCGTCGAGCTGGGCTGCGTCGCCGCTGTGAATCCCGACGTCGCGGACGGATGCTTGAAGGGACATAAAACGTGCCTTTCGCGAGTGCCGAATTGTCGTCTTCGACCGTATCGTTGAACACTCGGTTGAGACTTTTCCGAAAAAATTTGGCCTTTGTCGCCTCTAACCCTCAAAATGGGGAACATGCCGCCACGAGCTTTGCGGCCGGCCGACCTCGCCGGCGAACACGGCCTGTCCGCCCAGGCGGTCCGCAACTACGAAGCCGAGGGGATCCTCCCGACCGCCCAGCGCAGCCCCTCGGGGTACCGCCGCTACCGCGACCTCCACGCGGCGGCCCTGCGCGCCTTCTTGACGCTGCGCTCCGGATACGGACACCAGACGGCCGCGTCGATCCTGCGCGCGGCGAACCGCGGCGACGAGGAGGCGCTGTTTCGCCTCGTCGACCAGGCTCACGCCGACTTGCTGCGCGAACGCGACACCCTCGACGAGGTCGCCGCCGCGCTCGACGGTCTGACCTCGCAGTCCAAGCCGGGCAAGGAGAATCGGTCTCGGGGGTTGACCGTCGGGGCGTTGGCGCATCAGCTGGGGATGCATCCGGCGTCGCTGCGCAAGTGGGAGAAGGCCGGGATTGTGCACCCGCACCGCGACCGCGCCACCGGGTACCGCGTCTATCCGCCCGAGGCGGTGCGCGACGCGCGGGCCGCCCGCCAGCTGCGGCGCGGCGGCTACCCGCTGGCGCAGATCAAGGTCTTCACAGACCAGCTGCGCGACGCGGGAGGCGCGGACGCGCTGGAGGACGTGCTGGGCCAGTGGCGCTTTCGGCTCGGTCGCCGCAGCCGGGCGATGCTGGCGGCGGGACGGCTGCTCGACGACTATCTCGACCTGCTCGACTCTGAGCGATCCGGCGGCTAAGAGCTCGTAACTTTGTCCTCTTCCGTGGCGAGGGGCCTCCAGGCGAGTGCAACGGCCGTAAGCCGTGTACGGCCGCAAGCCCCGCGTGATCGCGCAGACAAGACCAAGGCGGAGGCGCTCCCGCATCCCGGTGTCGGATGCGGGAGTGCCGACAACGCCGCGAGTAAAAACTCGCACGACGGCGCTTCGCAAGGACCGTCGCGCCCGGTGAACGCGCAACAGGAAACGGGACAAAGTGACGAGCTCTAAACCCCCGACGCCGGAGGATGGGCGACGCCGGGGGGCAGAGCTTCCCGGAGGGCGGGGAAGCTCCGTCTATGAAAGACTGTCCAAATACGCCCGATGTTCGGACGAGAACTCGAAGCCGTTGAACGCGTCCCAGTTGATCGACCAGGACATCAGGCCGCGCAGATCCGGGTGCGTCCCCTGCGGCTGATATCGGCCGCAGCCGGAGCCCTTGATCAGGCAGTCCAGGGCTGAGTGCACCTGGGCGACCGGAGTGAAGCCGTTGCCCGCCTCCTGAGAGGCCGGCAGCCCGAAGGCGACCTGGTCGGGGCGCAGCGGCTCGAAGAAGCGGTCGGCGTCGCCCTCGACCGGGAAGCCGGACAACACCATGTCGGCCATGGCGGCGTGGAAGTCGGCTTCGCCCATTGTGTAGTAAACGTCGTCGAGGGCCTTGATCGGCCCGGAGTTGTAGTGCTGGACGTGCAGCAGGGTCAGCTCGTCGCGCAGCGCGTGGATGACCGGCAGATACGCCCCGGCGCGCGGATCGGCGCCGCCGTGCTGCCCCGAGCCGTAGAACTCGTATCCGACCTGGACGAAGAAGGTCTCCGGCGCCATCGTCAACGTGAAGCCCTCGCTGGAGCCCGCCAGGGTCTGCAGCGCCTCGATGAGGTGCGTGATCACCGGGGTGGTCGGCTCGCGGAAGTCGCGGTCGCCTTCGTCCAGGTACAGCGAGCTGCCTTCGAAGTCGACGTCGACGCCGTCAAGGCCGTACTCGTCGACGATGCCGCCCACCGAGGAGACGAAGTTGTCGCGGGCGGCGGGACTGGTCAGCTGTACCGTGCCGTTGGCGCCGCCGATGGACAGCTGCACGGTCTTGCCGGCGGCCTGTAGGTCGGCCACGGCGGCCTTGAACTCTTCGTCGGTCTCGCGGTCGGGGCACTCCTCCTGGCTGCAGCGCTCGAAGTCGATGACGCCGTCGCCGGACGATTCGCCGAAGGAGAGGTTGACGACGTCCCATTCGTCGGGGACGTCGGCCAGCCGCATGTAGCCGGAGCCGTTGGCGAAGGTGGTGTGGTGGTAGCCGACGAGGACCCGCTCGGGGAGGTCGCGCGGCTGCGAGGTCCGCGGCGATCGGGGGTGGTCGGCGCCTTCGGGCGCCGAGGCCGCCGCCGCGCCGCCGGAGGCGACGAGGGCGAGTCCCAGACTCAGCGCGACCGCGGCTTGCCGGCTGCGGCGGGGGCGACGTGAAGTCATGGCCTGCTCCGAAAATTAACGGTTTAGATTCTTATCGGATAATTTAGGGCAATATCTCGATATAGGCAAGAGTCTTCACCGTTTTATCGGGGCGGGGTGGCGCCCGAAGCGACGCGGGGTGTCGGCCGCAGTGGGAACGTCGGCTGCGCGTCGCGCATCGGGCGAACCGCTCAGTGGGCCGCGGACTCCCAGTTCGCTCCCACTCCCACGGACGCCTCCAGGTCGACCGACAGCTTGACCGCGCCGGCCATCTCCCGACGCACCAGTGACTCCACTGTGTCCCGCTCGCCCGGCGACACCTCGAGCACCAGCTCGTCGTGCACCTGCAGCAGCATCCGCGACGACACCCCGGCCTGCGCGAGCGCCGCGTGCACGCGCAGCATGGCCAGCTTCATCACGTCGGCCGCGCTGCCCTGGATCGGCGCGTTGAGAGCGGCCCGCTCGGCCATCTCGCGACGCTGTCGGTTGTCGCTGTTGAGATCGGGCAGGTAGCGACGCCGCCCGAACATGGTCTCGGTGTAACCGGCGCGTCGTGCGTCTTCGACGACGGTGTGCAGGTAGGCGCGCACCCCGCCGAAACGCTTGAAGTACTCCTCCATCAAACCCCTGGCCTCCTCCGGCGAGATGCCCAGCTGCTGCGAAAGGCCATAGGCCGAAAGCCCGTAGGCCAGGCCGTACGACATGGCCTTGATGCGGCGACGCTGCTCGGCGTCGACCGAATCCGGCGACACGCTGAACACCCGCGCGGCGACCGTGGTGTGCAGATCCTCCCCGGAGTTGAACGCCTCGACGAGACCGGCGTCTTCCGACAGGTGCGCCATGATGCGCATCTCGATCTGGCTGTAGTCGGCAGTCATCAGGTTCTCGTAGCCGTCGCCGACGACGAAGCCGCGCCGGATATCCCGCCCGGCGTCGGTGCGCACCGGAATGTTCTGCAGGTTCGGATCTTTTGAGGACAGTCGGCCGGTGGCAGCGACGTTCTGGTGGAACGTGGTGTGGATGCGCCCGTCGTCGGCGACCTCGGCGAGCAGGCCCGTCACGGTCTGCTTCAGCCGCTCCACGTCGCGGTGCCGCAAGATCGCCTCGAGCAGCGGGTGCTGCGTCTTCTCGTAAAGCCAGGCCAGCGCGTCGGCGTCGGTGGTGTAGCCGGTCTTGGTGCGTTTCGTCTTCGGCATGCCCAGCTTGTCGAAAAGGATCTCCTGCAGCTGTTTGGGCGAGCGCAGGTTGAACTTCTCGCCGATCGCCTCGTGGGCCGCGTCGACAGCCTCGGCGGCCTGGGCGGCGAAACGCGACTCAAGACCGGTGAGGTGGTCGACGTCGGCGGCGATGCCGGCGGCTTCCATGCCGGTGAGCACCTCCGCCACCGGGATCTCCATGTCGGACATCAACGTGGAGGCGCCGCTTTTGACGAGCTCCGCGTCGAGCACCTCGGCCAGGTCCCGCACGGCCGTGGCCTCTCGGCCAAGCCGCTCGGCGACCGCCTCGGAGTCGTCGCCGCCGTCGAGGCCGGCGAGCGCGGGCTGGTCGCCGTCGTCGTCGCCGGCGTCGGCCAGTTCGCGACCGAGGTAGGCCACGACAAGACCGTCGAGTTCATAGGAGCGCCGGTCGGGTCGCACCAGGTATGCCGCGAGGGACGTGTCCGAGGCGACGCCGGCCACGCGGCCCCAGCCGTGCGAGCGGCACGCCAGCGAGAACGACTTCATGTCGTGGATCGCCTTGGGCGCGTCGGCGTCGGCGAGCCACGCCGCGAGCGCCGCGTCGTCGGCGGGCGCCAGTTCCGTGGGATCGATCCACGCCACGTGTCCCGGCGCCGCCAACGCGAGCGCGCTCAGCTGTCCCGCGCCGTGCCCGAACACGCCGGTCGCCGCCACTCCGACTCGCCCGGCGCCGGCGTGCGCGCTCAGCCAGGCCGCCAGCTCGCCGGCGCCCGGTTTGGTCAGCTCCGTGGGCGCCGCCGCCTCGGCGGCCGTCGCCGGCGCCTCCCCGACGCGGCGCTCGCCAAGTTGGGACGACAGCCGGTCGTGCAGCGTGGCGAACTCCAGGGACTCGAAGAGCTCGGCGGTCGCCGCCGCGTCCCAGCCGGTCCACTCCAGACTCTCGGCCGTGCGCGGCAGTTCGACGTCGTCGAGCAGCTTGTTGAGCTGGGCGTTGCGCAGCACGTCGGACAGGTGGGTGCGCAGGTTCTCCCCCGCCTTGCCCTTGATCTCGTCGGCCGCGGCCACCACGCCGTCCAGCCCGTCGTAGGCGTCTATCCACTTCACCGCCGTCTTGGGCCCCACGCCCGGAACTCCCGGCAGGTTGTCGCTCTTCTCCCCCACCAGCGCCGCCAGGTCCCGATAGCGCCTCGGCGTGACCCCGTACTTCGCCTTCACCGCCTCCGGCGTCATGCGCGCCAGCTCGGAGACGCCCTTCACCGGGTACAGCACCGTCACCGAGTCGTTGACCAGCTGGAAGCCGTCGCGGTCCCCGGTGCAGATGGACGTGACGAAACCCGCCCGCGTCGCCTGCGCCGCCAGCGTCGCCAACAGGTCGTCGGCCTCGTAGCCCTCCTTCGAAAGCCACGGCACTCCGAAGGCGTCAAGCACCTGCTGGATCAGCGGCACCTGCGACTTGAACTCCTGCGGGGTCGCCGCCCTGCCGTCCTTGTACTCCGGGTACTGCTCGGTGCGAAACGACCTCCGCGACACGTCGAAGGCCACCGCCACATGCGTGGGCGCCTCGTCGCGCAGCACGTTGATCAGCATCGACGTGAAACCGAAAACCGCGTTCGTGGTCTGACCCGTCGTGGTGGAGAAATTCTCCGCCGGCAACGCGAAAAAAGCCCGATATGCCATCGAATGGCCGTCGATCAACAAAAGGCGAGAATTACCTGTCACGCCGCCCGACTCTAGCGGTCACCTGGGACAACCCGCCGCCGGATGCGCCGACCCATTACAACTGCATAACTGTATGGCGTCACCGCAGCCGTTTCCCTGGCGCCGAACGTCCGTCCGTAATAGGTTGTCACGCGTATCACCGCGCAATCTGTTTGCAACCGGTTGACGAACCACCTAGGAGAACCCATGTTCCGCAACCGCTTCGCCTGGCGAGCAGTCGCCGTGGCAGGCGTCGCCGCGCTCACAGTGTCATTGGCCGCTTGCGGCGGTGGCGACGAGGACGCCGGCGACCAAATCGGTCCCGGCGACGACCCGTATGAAGGCACCCTCAAAGTCGGCACCATCTTCCCCGACTCCGGAAGCCTCTCCTTCCTGTCGCCCCCGATGTACGCGGGCGTCGAACTCGCGCTTGAAGACATCAGCGCCGCCGGCGGCGTGTGGGGCAACGACATCGAGTTGACCAGCCAGGACGAGGGCGACGCCGACGACTCCGAGGTCGTCGCCGCCGCCGCGGACGCCCACATCGAAAACGAAGTGCACGGCGTCATCGGCGCCGCCTCCTCGACTTCGTCGCTGAACATCATCGAAGCCCTGTACAACCAGAAGATCATCCAGATCTCGGCTTCCAACACCGGACCGGACTTCACCGGCCACGAATTCGGCGAGTTCTACTTCCGCACCGCCCCCTCGGACATCCTGCAGGGCAGTGTGCTGGCGAATGAGATCGCCGCCGACGGGCACGCCACCGCCGGCGTCATCGCCATGCAGAACGACTACGGCGAGGGCCTCGCCGACCGCATCGAAGAGGTCTACAACGGCGCCGGCGGCGACACCGTCGTCAAGGAGTTCTTCGACCCCAACGCGCCCGAGTACGACGGCGAGATCGCCGCGCTGCGCGACGCCGACCCCGACGCCATCGCGATCGTCTCCTATGAGCAGGCCGCGCAGATCTTCCCCGCCCTCTCCGAAGCCGGTCTGGGCCCGGACAAGAAGCAGTGGTACCTCGTCGACGGCAACCTCAGCGACTGGAGCAGCGAGTTCGACACAAAGGACCTCAACCTCGAGGGCGTCAAGGGCACCCGTGCGGTCTCTGAAGAAGAGTCCCAGGAGTTCTACGACCGCATGTACGAAACCGACCACCTCGAAGACGACGGCGACACCACCTACGGACCGCAAAGCTACGACGCGGTCGTGGCCCTGGCGCTCGCCGCCATCGCCGCCAACTCCGAAGACCCCGACGCCATCCGCGAGCAGATGGTGAACATCACCGCGGGCGACGAGGACTGCAACACCTTCGAAAAGTGCAAGAAGCTGCTTGAAGAAGGCACCTCGATCCGCTACGTCGGCCAGATCGGCGCGCTCGACTGGACCGAGGACGGCGACCTCGGCCACGCCACCATCGGCCTGCACGAGTACGGCGACGACAACAACTTCGAGCTGTACCGCAGCGAAACCTCTGAAATGGAGGAGTAGGAGGCGAAAGCCGCTTACGACGCGTAAAGCGGGCCGGGTCTAAGACAGACCCGGCCCGCTTGCTTTTCGTCTGTGTCGTCAGTCCACGCGCGCCAGCGTCCCCAGGTAGCACTCGATGACCTTCGGGTCGTGCAGCAGCTCCGCGCCCGGACCGGTGTAGGCGTTGCGGCCCTGGTCGAGCACGTAACCCCGGTGACAGATCTGCAGGCAGCGACGTGCGTTCTGCTCGACCATCACCACCGTCACGCCGGTGGCGTTGACCCGCTTGGTCTGCGCGAACACTTCGTCCTGCAGCGCCGGCGACAGTCCCGCCGACGGCTCGTCGAGCAGCAGCACCGACGGCTCCATCATCAGCGCCCGCGCCATGGCCACCATCTGCCGCTCGCCGCCCGACAGCGAACCCGCGCGCTGTGCGCGCCGGTCCCGCAGCGTCGGGAACAGATCGCAGACGACGTCGAAGCGCTCCCGGAACTTGCGGGGCCGCAGGAACGTCCCCATCTCCAGGTTCTCTTCGATCGTCAGCTGCGGGAACACGTTGTTCGTCTGCGGCACGAAACCCACGCCCCGCGCCACAAGCGAGTGCGCCTTCAGGTTCGTGATCGACTTGCCCGCCAGCGTCACCTCGCCGCCGCGGATCGGCACCAGCCCGAACATCGCCTTCAACAGCGTCGACTTCCCCGCGCCGTTGGGGCCGATGATCCCCACCAGCTCGCCTTCCATGGCGTGCAGATTCGTCTCGTTCAAGATGTTGATGCCCGGAAGGTAGCCGGCCGTCAGCGAATCCGCCCGCAAAAACGCGTCGGCCGGCACGTCCTCGGCGACGGCTTCCACCGTGACCTCGGACTCCGGGTCGAGGGGAATCTCCGGAACGTCCTCGCGCACCTCGTCGTTCACAACTCCTCCTCGGTCTCCGGCGTCGCCCGCGACTCCTCGTCGTCGGCCGGTTCGTCGTGGTGAGCCCCCAGGTAGGCGTCGACGACCCGCGGGTCGGCCATGATCACGTCCGGGGTCCCCTCCGCGATCACCTCGCCCTGCCCCATCACGACCACCCAGTCGCTGATGTCGTGCACCATGTCCATGTCGTGCTCCACGAACAGCACCGACATGCCTTCTTCGCGCAGCTGCTTGACGTGGCCGAGCAGCGACTGCGTCAACGCCGGGTTCACGCCGGCCATCGGCTCGTCGAGCATCACCAGCTCCGGCTGCGTCATCAACGCCCGCGCCATCTCCAGCAGCTTGCGCTGGCCGCCCGAGAGGCTTCCGGCGTAGTCGCGCCACTTGTCGGCGAGCTTGAAACGCTCGAGCAGATCCATCGCGCGCTCGCGGTTGGCGGCCTCCTGGCCGGACCATATCGGCGGGATCAGCGCCGTCCAGAAATGCTCGCCCAGCTGCCCCGTGGCGCCGAGCAGCATGTTGTCGAGCACCGACATCCGCGACAGGGCCTTGGTCAGCTGGAAGGTGCGCACCATCCCGCGACGCGCCACCCGGTGAGCGCTCATTCTCGCCAGCTGCATGTCGTTGAACCGCCAGCGTCCGGCGTTCGGCTTGTCGAAGCCGGTCAGCAGGTTGAACAGCGTGGTCTTTCCGGCGCCGTTGGGGCCGATCAGCGCGGTGATCGCGCCGCGCTGCACTTCGAGATGTTTCACGTCGACCGCGGTGAGGCCGCCGAAGCGCCGCACCACACCGTCGGCGATCAGGATCGGGTCGGGCTTGGAGACGCCGGGTTCGGCGGCGGTGTCCGCCAGCGCCGCCTGGGCGGCGTCGCGTCCCGGAAGGTCCGTCTTGACGTCAGCGCACATTTAGCGACATCTCCCTCTTGTCTCCCAGGATGCCCTGTGGTCGGAATATCAGCAGCGCGATGAATCCGGCGCCGAGGATGACGTAGACGAGCGGGCCGACCTGCGGGCCGGTGAGCACGCTCGCCGGCAGGACTTCGGTGGCCGCCAGCTGCCTCAGGAAGGTGTCGAGCAGGTTGTACAGGCCCCAGAAGAGGGCCGCGCCCACGATTGGGCCGAACAGTTTGGCCGCGCCGCCGAGGATCAGCACCGCGAAGATGTAGAAGGTGAACTTCGGGGCGTACTGGTCCGGGGAGACGTTGCTGAAGCGCACCGCCTGCATCAGGCCGGCGAACGCGCCGATCATCCCGCCGACCATCAGCGCCTGGATCTTGTAGCTGAAGACGTTCTTGCCGAGGCTGCGCACCGCCTCCTCGTCCTCGCGGATGCCGCGCAGCACCCGCCCCCACGGGCTGCGCATCAAAGTCCACACCAGCAGCAGCATCGCGGCGACCACGATCCAGCCGACCGTCATCAGCCACAGGTCGGACGAGGTGAAGAAAAGCAGCCGGCTGCCGAAAAGCTCAAGCCGGAAGTTGTCGCCTCGCTCGAAGCCGAGCGACTCGCCCATCCTGGCGAACGTCCCCGAGTAGCCCCGCAGGCCGCTGGAGCCGCCGGTGTGCTCCCGCAACGACGAGGCGCGCATGACGCGCCGGATGATCTCCGCGGCCGCGATGGTCGCGATCGCCAGATAGTCCGCACGCAGCCGCAACGTCGGGATGCCGAGCAGCACCGCCAACACGATCCCGCCCAACAGGCCCGAGATCACGCCGACCCAGAACGGCAGTCCGATCGACGCCACGACGATGGCGAGACCGTAGGCCCCGATCGCGGCGAACGCCGCCTGACCGAAGTTCAGCAGCCCGGTGTAGCCGAACTGCACGTTCAAGCCGATCGCCGCCAGGGCGAACACGATCACGCCTGGCCCAAGGGCCTGCGTCAGGCCGGCGCCGAGAATGTCAATCCAGTCCATCACACTCTCCCTAGCCGACCCGCTCGCGGCGGCCCAGAATGCCCTGCGGCCGGATCAACAAGACGATGATCAACACCGCCAAGGCGACCACGTACTTGAATTCGTTGGGGATCCACAGCGTCGACACCTGAATCAGGACGCCCACGAGCAGGCCGCCGACCACCGGGCCGTACGCCGTGCCAAGGCCGCCGACGATCACCGCCGCGAAGACGAAAAGCAGCAGGTGGAAGCCCATGTCGAACTTGGAGCCCTCGTGCACAGCCATCAGCACGCCGGCCAGAGACGCAAGGCCCGCGCCAAGCGCCCACACCATCCGGATGATCTGATCGGCGTTGATTCCCGAGGCTTCGGCCAGCGCCGGGTTGTCCGACACGGCGCGCGTGGCCTTTCCGAGGCGGGTGTACATCAGCGCCCCGATCACCGCCGCAAGCACCAGCACGGCGATGCCGTCGGACGCCAGCGTCTTCGGAGGAATCGACAGCACGCCGAGATCCCACGCCTGCTGCACCGAGAAGTCCTGGTAACGCCGCCGCTCCGACCCCATCAGGTACTGGAAGAGGTTGCGCAGCAGCAGCGACAGGCCGATCGAGATGATCATCATCGCGATCAGGCCGACGCCTCTTCGTCGCAGCGGCGCCCATAGGCCGCGATCCAGCGCGTACCCGAACGCCGCGCCCACGAGCACCGCCGCCGGCGCGGCCGCCAGAAGCGGAAGTCCGAAGCCGAACACCCCGACCACATGGAACATCAGCGCCATCATCGCGCCGAAGGTCACCAGCTCGCCGTGGGCGAAGTTCGTCAGCCCGGCCGTGCCGAAGATCAGCGAAAGTCCCAGGCCGGCCAGAGCGATCATCAGACCCAGGTGGATGCCGCTGTACACCCGCGGCCAAAAGCCCGAGCCGAAGGCGGCTTCTTCTCCGACGTCTTCGTCGGGGGCCGCCTCGCCCTCCTCGGACTCCGAGTCCGACTCGCCGTCGTCGTCGGTTTCGGTGTCGTCGCCGACGACTTTCGCGCCGAGCTTGTACAGCGCCTTCGGGTGCTGGCCGCCTCGCACCTGCAGTTCCCGCCGCGGGTTGCCGTTTTCCACCACGAGTCCGTCGGGCAGCGTGCTCTCGTCCAGCTCGACGGTGTAGGCGCCGGGCTCGGCGAGCATGAGCTCCCACTCGCCGTCGGCGTCCGACTCGACGGTGTCGACCACTTCGCCGTCGGCGTCGTAGACGGTCAGCTCAGCGCCCTCGATCGGCTCGTCGTCAGGCGTCGAAAGCGAACCGCCCACGCTCTGCTCTTCTTCTTCGGCCGAGGCGGGAGACCCCCCGACGCCGAGCAAAATCAGCAGCGAGCACGCGGCCATGCTCAGCAAAATCGCGAGTCTTCGCAAAAGGGACTCCTCGGACAGCACAGGGGACGCACCAGGTTCCGGCAGGTGCGGTGAGGATCATACCCACGGAATCGGCCCGCACAAGCCTTCGTTGCAGACCCGTTATCAACCAGTGCTCGCAAGTGAACTCAGCACATGAATATGACACGGAAAATGACAAAAATCACGGAACTGTCACATCACGCCGCGGCTCAGGCGGGCTCGTCCGACTCCGTCGACTCGTCCGATTCCGGCGGCGACTCCGACTCCTGCGACTCGTCGACGATCCGAGCCGCCACGGCCTTCATCGACATGCGGTGGTCCATCGCCGCGCGTTGAATCCATCGGAACGCGTCCGGCTCGCCCATGCCGTAACGCGTCATCAACAGCCCCTTCGCCCGGTCCACCAGTTTGCGGACCTCGAGACGTTCGGTGAGGCTGTCGACTTCCTTCTCCAAAGCCGTCATCTCCGCGAATCGCGCCAGCGACAGCTCGATCGCCGGCACCAGATCGCTCTTTTGGAACGGCTTCACCAGATATGCCATCGCTCCGGCGCTGCGCGCCTTTTCGATCAGGTCGCGTTGGCTGAACGCGGTGAGGATGACCACCGGCGCGATGCGGGCGGCCACGATCTTCTCAGCGGCCTGCAGGCCGTCCATGATCGGCATCTGGATGTCGCAGATGACCAGGTCGGGCTTTTTCTCCTCGGCGAGCTTGACGGCGGCCTCGCCGTCGGCGGCCTCGGCGACGACGTCGTAGCCCTCCTCGGCGAGCATCTCGGCCAGATCGAGTCGGATCAGGCCCTCGTCTTCGGCGATGAGCACGCGACGGCGCGCGGCCTCGTCATTGCCCGTCATCTGGCCCTGGCACCTCTTCATACTCACGCAGCGCACACGAAGCTATCAGCGTATCCGGTCGCATAAGCGCGCCACAACGAGACAGCGGACGCCGAGGCGCCCCGCAGGGGCCGAGCCGACACCTGACGACGGCTTCCGTAAGATGTTGGGCTGGCGCGTTCGAGGTTCGAACTTGTCGCATGTTGATTTATACAACCGCATAATATTCGATTGATGAAGTCGAATAAGCCCCGGTAGCCCAATTGGCAGCAGGCAATAGATTCAAAACCTATACAGTGTGGGTTCGAGTCCCACCCGGGGCACAAACATTGGTCGGCCACAATTTGTCACACCTTGGTGACAGATTGTGGCCATGCATTCACTTCGCCTCCGCGTCCATGCGCGCGATCTACATCAAGAAGGACACCCCAACGCCGACATCGCCAAGATGCTCCGCGTTCCGCGCGGAACCATCGGCTATTGGATTCACTGCGATCGAACTGCCGGTCTCCTAGAACCGATCGATCGCTCCGATGAGAAACCTTGTCCACGATGTCGCCCCGACCCTGCTCCCCCTGACGTCCCGGAGGCTTACGTCTACCTCTTGGGCCAGTATCTCGGCGACGGACACCTTGTCACCAAGGCAAAAGTCCCCGTGTTGCGGATCTATTGCGCCGACGCGTATCCCGGAATAATGGCTGAGACCCGAGTGGCCTGTCTGGCTACCTTGGCCAAAAATGTGCAGCTGGTACAGAAAGGTGGTTGCACTGGAGTGCAAAGCTACTCCAAGCACTGGCCCTGTCTGTTGCCACAGCACGGGCCAGGAATGAAGCACACTCGACCGATCAAGCTCGAGGACTGGCAGCAGGAGCTCGTCGACGAGTACCCGCAGCCGTTTCTGCGCGGGCTGATTCACGCCGACGGTTGTCGCGTCGTCAACCACACCACGAGAAACGGCAAGCGCTACGAGTATCCGCGGTACCACTTTTCCAACATGTCGAAGGACATCATGGGGTTGTGCGGTCGGGCGTTCGATCTCGTCGGGGTCGAGTGGCGTTGGAACAACTGCAAGAACCTCTCCGTCGCCAAGCGCGACAGCGTGGCGCTGTTGGACGGCTTCATCGGGCCGAAGAGCTAGCTGACACGTACGCGCTTGACTAGGTCGGATAGTCTGCCCCGACCCGCATTGTTGTCTGTTGAGGAGTTCGATGAGCCCCCGATACGCCCGCGCCGTGTTCGCCGCGCTGATTCTGTCGGCGCTGCTGGCCGCTTCCGCGTGTAAGGACGGCGGCGGCGAGGCTTCGGAGACCGACGCGACTGCCAGCCCGTCGGAGGAGGCGAGCCCGAGCGCCGACGACGAGTCCGCCGCCGAGGAGGGCCCGGTTCCCGAGACCACCGAGGCCGCCGTCGCTCGGTTCGAGGACTATCTTCACGCGCTTGGCGAGGCGGACGTCGACACGCTGTGCGAGATCGCCGCGCCCGCCGCCAAGATCGCCGAGGACGAGGGCTTCGGTCCCTGCCAGGAGACGTACGGCATCGTGATCGACATGATCTCGCCCGAGCAGGCCGCGGCGTTGCAGACCGCCACGGTCGACGAGGAGCTGGTCGAAACCAAGTCCGACGGCGGCGTGCACGTCCCCGTGGAGGCGGTGGAGGCCGAAGCCCAGTTCAGCGAGGAAGACCTGGGCAGCTACACGCTGGCCTACCAGGACGAGAACTGGTTCATCGTCGATTAGTCACGGCCTGCCCTATCGGTCTCCGAGGAAGATCGGGTTGGTGAAGGCGACCATGGGGCCCGGCAGCACGGGGTTGTCGGGGGCGCGGCGCACCTCGGCCCTGACGTAGGTCGCGACCTGCGGACGGGTGGTCCAGGCGATCACCCCGTCGGCGGGCAGGGCCTGTTCGAAAACCATTCCCTGATCGGTGTGCAGGTAGGCGGTCGCGCCGGAGGCGCCGGCGACGGCCAGGCGGACCTCCACTTCGTCCTCGGGGCCGGCGTCGCCGAGGCGTTCGCCGACGCCGACGGTCTCCTCGCCCGCGGCGGCGGTGAACTCAAGCGAGACCTCGGCGGATTCGGCGACGTAGGCGCGGCCGGCGACGACGGCGTCGAGCACCGAGGCGCGGGAGAGGTCGTCGGCGAGGACGGCGGTCTGGGGCAGTCCGACGGTTTGTCCGTCGTGGTGGGAGTCGCTGTTGCCGACCGCGGGCAGCCAGGGCTTGTCCTTTTTGGCGTTTTCGACGAGCATCGAATCCCAGTGTTGGAGCGCGATTTCGTCGTCGGGGGTCCAGGGGCCGTTCCACACTTCGACGGCGTCGAAGTCGTCGTAGCCGAACTTCCAGCGGCATCCGACGAAGGGGCAGTACGGGTGGGCGGCCACGGCGACGGCGTCGTCGCGGTGGATGTCGCGCAGGAAGTTCTTGATTTCGCCGTCGGCGGAGCGGTAGCGCCAGTCGATCCAGTTTCCAGGCGAAAGCCCGGCCGCGACGAAGTGTCCGTTGCGGGTGGTGATCTCTTCGCCGTCGACGACGAGCAGGTCGTCGGAGGCGTGAAGACCCCACACGCCGCTGGCGCTTGAGGTGTTGTGCTCCGTGGACACGATGAAGTCGAGTCCGGCGTCGCGTGCGGCCGCGGCGAGTTCCTCGGGCAGCCAGCGCCCGTCGGAGTGGACGGTGTGCAGGTGCATGTCGCCGCGGTACCAGTCGCGTCCGCGGCCTTCGGCTTGTTCGGGGGCGGGGTGGGGTTCGAATGCTTCGCCGGGTTCGCCGTAGGTGAGGGTGACTTTGACGGTCCAGTTCAGACCGTCGGGGTGGACGGTGTACGGGCCGAGAATGACGTGCCAGGTGCCTTCGGAGACCACCCCGGGGATGTAGCCGGGGGTGGCTTCGGAGGCGCTGATGCTGAAGGCGTCGCGGAATCCGCCCGACCAGCCGCGGAAGCCGCGCTTGTCGCCGAGGTCGTGGCCGTTGTGGTCGAAGACGCCGATGTCGAGGGCGTTTCCGGGTCTGCCGGGGGGCGCGTCGGGCTTGTCGTAGGTGTACGTGACGGCGATTTCGCTGACGCCGGCGGGGACTTCGACGGGGACGTAGACCCAGTCGGGGGCGCCTACGTCGAAGCGGCCGGTGATTTCCTGTGTCTCGGAGTCGCCGGGATCGGCCGAGGCGAATCCGAGGGGGTCGAGGGTGACGGCGGCGCCGGCGGCCGCGGCGACGGTGCCGGCGCGCAGTACGTTGCGGCGGCTGAGAGTCGGCGAGTCGGGCGGGAGCGGGTTTTCAGCAGGCACGGTATTCCTTGGAGGCGGTGTCGGCGGGCTTTGTGCGGTATTCAATCGGAAGACCGTGCGGTTTGACAAGGGGGCGTCGTACCAGGTCGTCTCATGTCGGCGGATCTCCCAAGGCGCGGCGCAGCGCGGCGTCGACGTCGCCGACGGCGGCGTCGGGCACGGTCGCGGCGAGGTGGGCGTCGGGACGGACCAGCCACATCTCGCCGGGACCCAGCTCGACCTGGGCGTTCGGGGCGGCCTCGCGCCGCAGCTCGACGATGCGGACCTCGGGCGAGGCGCGGTCCGTCCAGGCTTTCCATTCGGCGGCGTCCAGGCCGTCGGCGGCCACGAGGGTGAAGCGTCCGCGGGCGCGGGTGCGCAGGTTGTCGCCGTCTCGCAGCGGGACGTCGGGACAGATGACGCCGGGTGCGGGAGGCTGAGGCCGGCCCTTGGGCGGTCGTCCGGCGCAAGGGCGGGCCGGATCGGGGGTGGTCAGCGGGGACGCGTCGTACCAGTAGGGCTCGGCGAAACGTCCGGAGTCGACGCCGGCGGCCAGGACGGGATCGAAGGCCGCGGCCTCGAGGGTGTCCGCGCGGCGTCGGCGGCCGGCTTCGGTGCGGGGGGCGAGGAAGTCCATGGTGGCGTCGACGACCGCCTGGTTTTCAAGCGCGGCGGCGCGTCGTTCGGCGTGGTTGGTGTCGAGGAGAGCTTCACGGGCGTGGCCCGCGGCGTGGGCGGCGATCTTCCAGGCGGCGTTTTCGACGTCGGGAACTCCGGAGTTGAGGCCGCGGGCGCCGAAGGGGGCATAGAGGTGCGCGGCGTCGCCGGCCAGGAAGATCCTGCCGGTCTTCATGGGGTCGGCGACGCGGGAGTGGAAGCGGTAGACGGTGCTCCACAGCAGCTGGTAGTCGACGTCGCCGACGACGCGGCGGATGCGGGCGTCGAGGTCGTCCGCGTCGGGGTCGTAGTCGGGGGGCACTTGCCAGTCGATGCGGTAGGCGTCGTCGGGGCAGGGGTGGATGAGGATCTGTCTGCCGGGGTTGGCGGCGGGGTCGAAGTGGAAGTGGCGTTCGTGTCGGCGTCCGGGCAGGTGGGCGCGGATGTCGCAGATGAGGAATTTGTCAGCGTGGGTGTGGCCGTCGAAGGTCACGCCGAGTTGTTCGCGCAGGCGGCGTTCGGCGGCGCCGGTGCACAGCAGGACGTAGCCGGCTTCGAGGGTTTCGCCGTCGACCAGGCGCAAGAGCGCGCCGTCGTCGCGGGGGTCTATGCGCGTGACTTCGGCGCCGCGGCGCACGTCGACGAGGGGTTGGCGGGCGATTTGACGGTCGAGGATTTGTTCGGTGCGGCTTTGCGAGATGTTGACGAACGGCGGGGTGGCGCCGGAGTTGGGCGTGAAGCTCCAGGAGGACAGTTCGCGGTCGCGGCAGTAGGTGCGCGCGGTGGTCCAGGTGAGGCCTTCGCGGGCGATGTCGCCGGCGCCGAGCATGGTCCAGATGTCGAGGACGTCGCGTTGCTGGCAGATGGATTTGGAGCCGACGAGGTCGCGGCGGGGAGTCTTGTCGAGGAGGGCGACGTTCAGGCCGTGGCCGGCGAGCAGGAGCGCGGCGGTTTGTCCGACCGGTCCGGCGCCGACGACGGCGACGAGCGGGTCCATGGGTTACTCCAGCAGTCGGTTCCAGATTTCGCGGTCGCGTTCGGCCGTCCAGATGCGGGGACGGACGACTCCGTGGAGTTCGTCCCACAGCCGGGAGACGTTGAACGGCAGGCAGTGTTCGAAGATAGGCCAGCCGCCGTAGGCGGGCGCGAGGGCGGCGTGTGCGGCGCGGAACGCGTCGCGCAGGTCGCCGCCGCTTTCGCGGGCCGTTCCGACGGTGCGCAGCATGGTGTCCAGGAAGTCGCGGGTCTGGGCGATCGCGGCGTCGACGGCGTGGCGACCGCGCACCACGGCGCCGCGGCCTCCGACGAGGGTTTCGGCTTCGAAGGACGCGACGTGATCGAGTGTGGAGGTCGCCCACTGTCGGTGGTAGGCGTCGCCGGTGTAGAGAGCCGCGCGGGCTTCGACGAGGTCTCCGGCGTAGAGGATCTTGTGGCGGGGCAGCCAGACGACTATGTCGCCTTCGGTGTGTCCGAGTCCGCAGTGGGCGAGGACGAGGTCGCCGCGGTCGCCTCCAAGAGGGAGGGTGAGTTCACGTGTGAATCCGACGGTCGGCCGGGTCAGGCCGGGGATGGTTTCGGGGCGGTCGAACAGGCGCGGCATGCGTCCCAGCTCGGATTCCCAGTCTTGTCGTCCGCGTTCGGCGATGAGGGCGCGGGTGTTTTCGTGGGCGATGATCTCCTCGGCGCCGAACGCGGCGGCGCCGAGGGTGCGCACGGCGTGGTAGTGCGTCAAGACGAGATGCCGGACGGGTTTGTCGGTGTGTTCGCGCAGCTGTCGCAGCCATCCGGAGGCGGCGTGCGGCGTGGCCATGGCTTCGACGCACACGACGAAGTCTTCGCCTTCGACGGCGCCGATGTTGGGGTCGCCTTCGGCGGTGAGCGCGTAGACGCCGTCGGCGAGCACTTCCAGGGTTTGCGTTTTGGCCGCGAGGTCGGCGCTGGAGGCGAAGGGTTTGTTCGGCGTCGTCACAGCGTTTCTCTCTTCGGTCGAGGGACTGCCATGTCGACACCACGTTATCCACACCGTCGCGAAGGCGGACGCGGAAGCCGTCGTCTGCCGGCGTCGCGTGTGGTCGCGGCGCGAAGCGGGCCCTGGCCGGGGGTCCCGGCCAGGGCCTGGGTTTCGTGTGGGGCCTCGACGCGGTCGAGTGCGCGGCGGGGTTACTGCGCGTCTTCCTCGTCTTCGGTGTCGGCGCCTTCGTCTTCGCTTTCGGCGTCGTCTTCGGTGTCGTTGCCGGTGTCGGTTTCAGAACCTGTGTCTTCGCCGTCGTTCGTGTCGTCCTCTTCTTCTCCACACGCGGCGGCGGAGCTGAATGCGAGAGCGGCCATGAGAGCGACTGCGGTAACTCGTTTCTTATTCATCGCAGCCGACTTTAAACCGAAAAGCGCGATTGATTCTTACGGAAAGATGGCCATACACAATCAATTCAGCATAGACAACCGCAAATCAATCGGTTAGTCTTCCGAATGTCGTTCAATTGTCCCGAAGGCTTCATCGTCGCAGCTCAGACGCGCTCCAGTCGCACAGCCGACACGGCCGCCGCGACCCAAATTCCGGCGAGTCCGATAAACGTCGCCGTCTGCGTGGCGGCAGATACGTCGAGGACGGAAAGAATTGGTTCGATGTTAACCGCCACGACAAGACCGCCGACCAAGACCCCCAGTATTCGCGACGGAAGTCTCTTTGTGAGCCAGGCGGCGAATGGAGCGGCGGCGACTCCCGCCACGGTCAGCACGACGACGATCGGCCATATCGAGCTGAGGTCGGGGAGCTTCCAGAGGAATCCGATGCTGCCGGCGACGGCCACGACGAATTCGGCGGCGCTGACCGAGCCGACGGCGTGGTTGGGCGCGACGCGTCCGGTCAGGAGAAGGGCGGGCATGGTGACCGGGCCCCAGCCTCCGCCTCCGGTGGCGTTGACGAGCCCACCGCCAAGACCCACGGGAATCAGATAGGCCTGGGGCAGCTGCCGGCGCGCGGGCTGGGGGTTCGAGGAGCGGGAGGCGGCGAAACGCGCCAGCATGATGACGCCCATGACGACGAGGACTCCGGCGGTCCAGGGTCGCGCGGAGTCGGTCGACAGCGAAGCGAGGAAGACCGCGCCGGCGAAGGCGCCTATCGCGCCGGGCACGGCGAGGCTGAGGGTGACTCGCCAGTCGACGTTGCCGAACTTCCAGTGGGAGATGCCGGAGGCAAGACCGGCGCCGACCTTCGCCAGGTTGACCGACGCCGAGGCGACGGCCGGCGTCAAGCCGGCCGCCCCGATGAGCAGGGACGTGGAGATGACTCCCATGCCCATTCCCAGGGACCCGTCGACGAGCTGGGCGACCAGACCGACGAGGGCGACGACGACAAGCAGCTGCATGCGGGCTCCGGAGGGAGGGAGTCAGATATACGACTAACTTAGTAGGAAATATAGAAAAAGACGATACGGGACGAGACGGCAGAAGGCAACGATTCTCACTATGCGGACATGCGAGACGTCGCGGGCCCGCTTACGGCCTTGACGTCACCGCCACGCGGCGGGGTCGTCGACGAGGCCCTGCACGCCGTCGGGAAGGCTGCCCCCGACCACGTCGGCAAGGCTCACCGACTCCAGGATCTTGCGTTCGCTGACGCGCAAAGCGATCCACACCTCTTGCAGCAGCCGCGCCGCGCCGGAGTAGCCGACGTTTTCGGGACGCTCGCCGCGCACGCCCACCAGCGGGCCGTCCACCGCGCGGATCACGTCGGCGAGCGAAATCGTCTCGGCGGAGCGCACCAGACGGTGCCCGCCGTCGGGTCCTCGGCGGGAAGCCACCAGCCCGCCGCGGCGCAGCTGAAGCAGTATGGATTCACAGAACTTCCCTGGGATGCCCTGGGCGGCGGCCACTTTGTCCGCCGAGGTCCACTCCTTCCCCGCGGCGGCCAGGGCCACGGCGGCGCGCAGGGCGTAATCGACACGGGCAGAAAGTCGCATGAGTTGATTGTCGACGACGTCGTCGCAGCGCACGTCGGCGGATGGCCGCCTAACCGCGCCGCGACGGCCTCAGCCGGCCGCGGCGCGACGGTCGCTTCGCGTCTGCCAGGCCACGAGGGCGCTGACGACGGCCAGGGCGGTCACGGCGGTGGCCAGTGAAATGAGTCCGGGACCGATGATCCAGCCCGCCAACAGCCCCACGCAGACGGTGTACAGCGCCCAGAC
>JBOGDN010000015.1:0-3028 GCA_050742995.1 Stackebrandtia sp.
GAGCGGCTCGACGCGGCCGTGCGGCACCAGGAGCTGACGTCGACGCTGCGCCGACTCGCCGACGAGGGCGTTTCGCGTTTGAGACGCCGGTCATACCGGCTCGACGCCGGCCAGGCGTCCGTTGCAATATTCTCGAATGCAGATCTACCGTGCCCCCGTCGTCCTGCCCGTCTCCGCGCCTCCGATCCGCGACGGCGCCGTCGCCGTGAACGCCGGCCGGATCGTCTCGGTCACCCGCGTCGAGCACGCCCCGCCCGGCGACGTGCGCGAGTTCGACGGCGTCCTGCTCCCCGGTCTTGTCAACGCCCACACTCACCTGTGCTTTTCGGCGTATGCCGACATGTACGGCAACGGCAAGGAGTTCTCCGAGTGGATCGGCGAGTTCGCCCGGCGCAACCCCACGATGAGCGACTCGGCCTGGCGTGAGTCGGCGCGGCTTGGCGTGGACGCGTCGCTGCGCGCCGGAACCACCGGCGTCGCCGACGTGGTCACCCCGCCGCAGGCGCTGCCGGTCCTGCTCGACTCCGGGCTGGCGGGGACGCTGTTCTTCGAGGCCTGCTTCATCGACAAGCGCCGTTGGGCCGAATACCGCGAGGAGTTCGTCAAGATCGTCGACGAGGCGTTCGGCCGCCGCGACGTACGCGACGCCGACCCCCGGGTGGGGGTCAGCCCGCACACGCTCTACACGCTCGGCCGCACCGTCGGCGTCGACCTGGCCGAGATCGCCCGCGAACGCGGCATGCGGCTGCACCCGCACCTGGCGGAGACCGCGCACGAGGACGCGTACGTGCGCGAGGGGGCCGGCGTCTTCGCGGACATGGTGAGCGCGCTCGACGCCGAGTTCGAGCTGCTCGACGGCGGCAGCGGCGTCTCGCCGACATCTGAAATGGACAGGTGGGGCCTGCTGGGATCCGACTCGCACGTCGCGCACGGCGTGCACCTGGACGCCGCCGACCGGGCGCTGCTGCGCGACCGAGGCGTCAGCGTCGCGATGTGCGCCCGCTCCAACGCCCGCCTCGAATCGGGCGAGCCTCCGGTCGCCGCACACCGCGCCGAAGGGAACCCCGTGGCCGTGGGCACCGACTCGCTCACGTCGTCGCCGGACCTGGACGTGTCCGCCGAGCTGCCGATCCTGCGCTCAATCGCGCTGCGCCAGGGCGACGACGGCGACGGGCTCGACGAGTGGCTGGTGCGCGCCGCGACGCAGGGGGGCGCGCTGGCCATGGGCCGCCGCGACTTCGGCGTGCTGGAAGTCGACGCGCGCGCCGATCTCGCGGTGTTCGACGTCGACGCCGGCGACGACCCGTACGCGGCGTTCGTCTCCGACGCCGCCGGCGCCTGCACCGCGACCGTCCTGGCCGGAGAGCTGATCGAGCACCGCTGAGAAGTTGTGCCAAGCTGGGCGCTGTGACCCGAGCTTCCCTGGACAAACAGCCTGGCGAGATGGCCGCGATGTTCGACGGCGTCGCCGGCCGTTACGACCGCATGAACACGATCCTGTCGCTTGGCATGGACCGTCGCTGGCGTGCCGCCGTGCGCGAGGCGCTCACGCTGGAGTCGGGGGAGCGCTGCCTCGACCTGGGGGCGGGCTCGGGCGTGTCCACCGGGGAGCTGGCCAAATCCGGCGCGTGGGTCGCCGGCGCCGACATCTCGCTGGGGATGCTCGAGCAGGGGCGCGGCAGGGGCGTGACGTTGCTCGCCGCCGACGCGCTGGCGCTGCCGTTCGCCGACGCCGCCTTCGACGCGGTGACGATTTCGTTCGCCGTGCGCAATCTGCACGACGTCGACGCCGGGCTGCGGGAGATGCTGCGGGTGCTCAAACCCGGCGGCCGCCTGGTGATCTGCGAGTTCAGCACGCCCACGTGGCGGCCGTTCAAGACGGTCTACATGGAATACGTCATGCGCGGCTTTCCGCTGCTGGCCAAGCGGCTGTCGTCCAACCCGGACGCGTACGTCTACCTGGCCGAGTCGGTGCGCGCCTGGCCGGAGCAGCCCGATTTCGCCGCCCAGATCCAGCGGGCCGGCTTCGTCGACGTCGCCTGGCGCAATTTCGCCGGCGGCGCGGTCGCCCTGCACCGCGGACGCAAGCCGTGACGCGGCCTAAGAGTTTCTGACTTTGTCCTCTTCCGTGGCGAGCGGCCTGCAGGCGAGTGCGACGGCCGTAAGCCGCTGTACGGCCGCAAGCCCCGCGTGATCGCGCAGACAAGACCAAGGCGGAGGTGCTCCCGCGTCCCGGTGTCGGATGCGGACGTGCCGACAACGCCGCGAGTAAAAACTCGAACCACGGCGCTTCGCAAGGACCGTCGCGCCTGGTGGACGCGCAGCAGGAAACGGGACAAAGCCAGGAACTCTAAGTCTCAGGCGTTTCGCTACGGCACTCCGGGAGGGGCGGCCGGCGCCCGCCGCAACAAGCCCTCCTGGACCGCCGAGGCGATGTGGACTCCGTCGGCGGTGAAGAACCTCCCCGTCGCCAGGCCGCGCCCGTCGGCCGCCGAAGGCGACTCCGAGTCGTACAGGAACCACTCGTCGGCGCGAAACGGCCGGTGGAACCACAGCGCGTGGTCGAGGCTGGTCCCCAGATATCCCCCGGCGCCCCACACCTGGCCGTGCTGATTGAGCACGGTGTCAAGGAGGGTCAGGTCGCTGGCGTACGTCAGCACGCACACGTGCAGCAGGGGGTCGTCGGGAAGCTTGCCGTCGGCGCGCATCCACACCCGCTGCTCGGGCTGGGCGGGGCGCTCCCCCATCGCCGAAAATCCGGACTCGCCGATGTAGCGCACGTCGATCGGCCGCGGCGTGCGCGTCCAGATCCCCAGCCTGTCCGGATGGGCGGCGAGCCGCTCGGACAGAGTCGGCACCTCGGCGGGCGCGGGAACCTCCATCGGCGCCGGCTCGCCGTGCTCCAGTCCATCCTCCCCGATGTGGAACGACGCGGACATGAAGAAGATCTGCTTGCCGTTTTGAAACGCCTGAGTGCGGCGCACCGAGAACGAGCGGCCGTCGCGGATGTTCTCCACCTGGTAGACGA
>JBOGDN010000016.1:0-3825 GCA_050742995.1 Stackebrandtia sp.
GGCGCTGCGCGAGGCCTCGCGTCACTGGGCGGCGCGCGGTTGACGAATTGACAATGGTCGATTTGTCGTACCCGGCCGGTAGACTTGAAATTAGGGGTGGGGGTGTTCCTCCCACGTTTGTTCACCAGGAGGCGCAAGCTCGCGCCTACCGCGAGGTCTTCGGCCCGACCGCCGGCTCGTCGAGCTGATTGACGACCGACACGTGATCCGGCGCGTAGTCGGCGATCCGCGAGGCGATCTCGCGCGGCGACATTTTGAAGTCGCCCAGCCGCAGCGCCAGGTCGAAGCCGCCGAGGCGTCCCTCCGTCGCCCGGTTCGCCTCGCGCAGCGCGGCACGGTCCAAAAACCGCGGACGGTCGCCGCTGTGGTAGCCGCAGTACTCGTCGCAGGCGAACAGCAGGTACGAGTCGCCCCGGCCACGTCCGGGCACGACCACCGTGGCGATCTCCTCGACGTGCACCCACGGCAGCAGGAGCGTCCGGTACGCCCCCGGACGCACCGACACGCCGTAGTGATTGACCGCCAGCTGCGGCGGACGCAGCACCGGACCGGCCGCCAGAACCACTCCAAGCGTCGCCATCGCGCCCACGAACGGGGTCGCGCGCGCGGCCGGGTTCGGCTCGCCGCCGGCCAGCGTCGACGGCTCGGTGGCAAACAACAGCCAGGTGAGAAAGGTGACCGCCACGGCCGTCAGCAGGTAGGTGGCCAGGCGTACCAGGGCGCGTCGCGGCAGCCGCTGGCGCACCACGATCCAGTCGGTCGCCTTCTTGCGCCGCATCTCGGCTCAGCCTCCCCTCGGCAGATCACGCACGGTCACGTCATGCCGTGGCCGCCGATCAAGTCGATACGTAGACTAGGCACGCACCTACGCCGTACGCAAGGAGCCGAACTCGTGGTACTGCCCGAACGCGACGAGTCCATGAGGGCGACGCTGGCGCTCATGGCGCCCGGCACTGCCCTGCGCGACGGGCTGGAACGCATTCTGCGCGGAAACACCGGCGCGTTGATCGTGCTCGGGTTTGACAAGACCGTCGAATCGCTGTGCACCGGCGGATTCAATCTCGACGTGGAGTTCTCGGCGACCCGGCTGCGCGAATTGTGCAAGATGGACGGCGCGGTGGTGTTGACAAGCGACGGCGCCAGGATCGTGCGCGCGGCGGTTCACCTCATGCCCGACTCGTCGGTGCCCAGCGAGGAGTCCGGCACCTGGCACCGCACCGCCGAGCGCGTGGCCAAGCAGACCGGGTTCCCGGTGATCTCGGTGAGCCAGTCGATGCGCATCATCGGCCTTTACGTCGACGGCCACCGCCACGTCCTCGACGAGTCCGCGGCGATCCTCTCGCGCGCCAACCAGGCGCTTGCCACGCTCGAGCGCTACAAGTCGCGGCTGGACGAAGTCGCCGGAACGCTTTCGGCGCTGGAGATCGAGGACCTCGTGACCGTCCGCGACGCCATGGTGGTGGTGCAGCGCATGGAGATGGTGCGCCGTATCGCCGACGAGGTCGAGGGCTATGTCATCGAACTGGGCACCGACGGCCGCCTGCTGGCGCTGCAGCTCGACGAGCTGATGGCCGGCGTGGAGGCCGACCGCACGCTCATCGTCCGCGACTACTTGCCGCCCGCCGCCGGCAAGACCGGACTGAAGGCCGCGCTCACCGAACTGGACCGGCTCTCCTCGGGAGAACTGCTCGACCTGGCCGAGGTGAGCCGGGCGCTGGGACACGTCGGCGACTCCGAGATGCTCGAATCCACGATCACGCCGCGCGGTTTCCGGCTGCTTGGCCGGGTTCCCCGGCTGCCCGGCGCGGTGGTGGACCGGATCGTGGAGCACTTCGGCTCGCTGCAGCGGCTGCTCGGCGCCACCGTCGACGACCTGCAGCACGTCGACGGCGTCGGCAACGCCCGCGCCCGAGGGGTGCGCGAAGGGCTTTCCCGACTCGCCGAAGTGTCGATGCTGGAGCGATACGTCTAACGACAGCGCCGACGGCGCGACTCGGTATCGTCTGACTCGTCACAATCGTCCTGCCACAGCAAAGGGGGCCCGCTGGGATGGCCGGCCTGCGAGGCGCCTTCGACAGCGCGGTCGCGCGCCATTTGAGCGCCATGGGTCGACTGCACGCGGCTCGAGCGGTCATGGACGCCGCCGTCGACGTCGGCCCCAGCCCCGCCGACCTCGCCGCCGAACGCGCCCTGGCCGAACGCCTTGCCGCCGCCGCGGCGGGCCTGCGCGGCCAACCGGGGTATGTGCGGCTCGGCGAGGCCCGGCTGCACGAGACGTCGTTCCCGGTCTACGTCCCCTTCGTCGGCGCCGCCCATCTCGCGCTGTCCGCGGACTCCGCGGACCCGCGGGTCGCCGCGCTGATCCGATCGGTGCTGCTGCAGACGCTGGCGACCGAGCCTCCCGGCGGCGTCGAGGTGCTCGCCGTGGACCCGGCGACGGTCGGCGCGGTGTTCGCGCCGCTGCAGCCGCTCGTCGACGCGCGACTGATGACCTCGCCGGCCACGGACGGCCCCGGACTCGACCGCGTCCTGACCGCCGCCGAGGAACACGTGCGGGCCGGACTGCGCGGCGAGAAATCCACAAAGCTCATTCTGGCGCTCGCCTCCGCGCCCGACCGCTCACAGCGGCAGCTGGAGCGGCTCGCCGCGCTGGCGCGTTCGGGAGTCGGCGTCGGACTGCACATCGTCGCCGGAGGCGTCGGCGAGCTGCCGCAGGCGGCGCCGATCGCCGTGGGCGAACACCTGAAGGTCGGAAACCCGCCCAACGCGCCCTTCGGCGTGCGCGACGGTCTTGCCGCGCCGGTGACGTGCGACCCTCCCCTGGAGACCGACTATCTGCGCGCCGAGTCGGTGCGTATCGCCGAGCTGGCCAAAACCGCCGCGCAGCTGCACTTCTCCGACCTGGCGCCCGACGAGCTGTGGCGGGAGAACCCCGCCGAAGGGCTCGTCACGGTGGCCGGGCGCGACGCGCAGGGAGTCGTCCGGCTGTCCTTTGACGACGCCACGCCGCACTGGCTCGTCGGCGGACGCACCGGCGGCGGCAAGACCGTCTTCCTGCTCGACATCCTTTACGGCCTGGCCGCGCGCTACTCGCCGCGCGACCTGGCCTTGTACCTGTTGGACTTCAAGGAGGGCGTCTCCTTCACCGAGTTCACGCCGCAGCCCTCCGACCCGTCGTTCATACCGCACGCCCGAGCCGTGGGCGTGGAGTCCGACCGCGAGTACGGGGTGGCGATCCTGCGCGAGCTGGACGCCGAGATGACGCGGCGCTCGACGGTCATGAAACGCCGCGGAGTCGCCCGGTACTCGCAATTGGGTTCGGCCGAACACATGCCGCGCATCGTGTGCGTCGTCGACGAGTTTCAGGTGCTGTTCGCCGGCAACGACAAGTTGGCGCGCGAAGCCGTGGCGCTGCTGGAGAATCTCGCCCGAAAAGGACGCTCTTATGGGGTGCACCTGGTGCTGGCCAGCCAGACCACGGCAGGCATCGAGGCGTTGTACGCCAAAAGGGAGTCCATCTTCGGGCAGTTCCCGCTGCGGGTGGCGCTTCCCGGCGCCACCTCAGTGCTCGACGTGCAGAACACGGCCGCGCAGAACCTGCGCACCGGCGAGGCGGTCGTCAACGCCGACGGCGGCATAGCCGGACGCGACCGCAAGATCCGCTTCCCCGACGCGCACGCCGAGACCGAGACGCTCCACCGGCTGCGTCACGACATGTGGCAGTCCTTTCCAGACGCCCGGCCGCCGACGGTGTTCTACGGATACGCGGCGGTGCACCTCGAAGACGACGCGCGCTACGCCGAGCTGGCGCCGACGCCGCGGCCC
>JBOGDN010000017.1:0-3717 GCA_050742995.1 Stackebrandtia sp.
CGTCGCCGCCTGGAGGCCGCTCGCAACGGAAGAGGACCCTCACACACGCCCTCGACGGCTACAGCATGCTGCGCAGTTCCCACAACTCCGGATAGCAGCGCAACTCGACCCGCGAGCGCAGGTAGGCGCCGCCGGCGCTGCCCCCGGTCCCCCGCTTGGTGCCGATCTGGCGTTCGGCCATGAGGACGTGCCGCGCCCGCCACAGCGACAGCGCCTGATCGTGGTCGACCAGCGCCTCGGCGAGGTCCCACAGCGGGCCGTGCGAGGCGCGGTCGCCGGCGATCTCGCGGTACGCGTCAAGGCGCTCGTCGGGGTCGTCGACGGCGAAGCCGGCGCGGCTCATCGCGGCCAGGAAGCCGTCCCACAGGCTCGGCGACTCCAGCCGGCGCCGCAGCCGCGAGCGCTCGTCGTCGGTGAGCCCGCGGAATCGGTCCACGAAGCCCGGGTCTTTCAGTCCGGACAGGAACTCCAGCTCGCGGAACTGCACCGACTGGAAGCCCGAGGCCGGGGCGAGCCGGTTGCGGAACTCCAGAAAGTCCTGCGGGGTCATGGTGTCGATGACGTCGACCTGTTTGATCAGCACCTGCAGCACCGACTGGCACCTGGCCAGCCGCACGCGCGGCAGGTAGGTCTCGCCGTGGAGCATCCTGTCCCGGGCGTCGTCGAGCTCGTGCAGCAGCAGCTTGAACCACAGCTCGTAGGCCTGGTGGATGACGATGAACAGCAGCTCGTCGTGGGCTTCGGGTTCGGACGCGGTGTGCTGCTGGTCGAGCAGCTGAGGCACCCGCAGGTAGGAGCCGTAGGTGAGCTGTCCGCCCTGCTCTCCGAAGCGCGGGCCGCCGGCATCGGCGAATTCATCGGTCACGATCTCACGCTACCGCGTTTTGGTGACGACCGTCAGCGTCGCGCTATCGGGGTGTGTCCGATCGCGCATCCGGAAAGTTGACGCGCAATATTTTGACAGTTACTCTTATTTGCATGACAATGCCAAAAGGCAACATCTCTCAGAAAGTCGTCGAGTCCGCGCCCGACCCGCGACGCTGGCTGGCGCTGGCCGCGCTCGGCCTGAGCGTGCTGGTCGTCGGCCTGGACGTCACCGTGCTCAACGTCGCCTTGCCCACCCTCGCCGTGGAGCTGGAAGCCGGCACCAGCGAACTGCAGTGGATCGCCGACTCCTACGTCGTCGTGTTCGCCGCGCTGCTGCTGCCCGTCGGCCTCCTCGGCGACCGGCTCGGACGCAAACGGGTTCTCCTGATCGGACTTGCGGCCTTCGCCGCCGCGTCCGCCCTTGCCGCTTACTCCAGCGACGTCGCCGTCCTCGTCGCCGCCCGAGCGCTCATGGGGGTCGGCGCCGCCATCGTCATTCCGGTGTCGATAGCCGTCGTGCCCAGCATGTTCGACGGCAGGGAACGCGCCCGCGCCGTCGCCGTGCTCACCTCGGGCCTGGCTCTCGGCCTGCCGCTGGGGCCGCTCGTCGGCGGCTGGCTGCTCGAACACTTCTGGTGGGGCTCGGTCTTTCTCATCAACATCCCCACCGCCGCCGTAGCGCTGGCGGCCACGGCGTTCTTGATGCCGGAGTCGCGCGACGCCGAGGCGCCCCGGCTGCGATTCATACCCACCCTGCTTTCGGTCGCCGGGCTCGCCGCGCTGGTCTACGGCATCATCGAGGCGCCCGGACGCGGATGGACCGACCCGCTGATCGTCGCCGCGCAGCTGACGGGCCTGGCGATGCTGACCGCCTTCGCGCTGAGCCAGACGAAGTCTCGTACGCCCATGGTCGACCTGAGCCTGTTCGCCAACCGGGGATTCCTGTGGGGCTCCATCGCCGCGGCGCTCGCGGCCCTGGCCATGATGGGCGTGCTTTTCATCCTCCCGCAGTACCTGCAGGTCGTGCTCGACCACAGCGCCTTCGGCACCGGGCTGCGGCTGCTGCCGATGATCGGCGGGATCATGGTCGCCGGAATTCTCAGCGCCCGGCTGGTTGGCAAATTCGGGTACCGGCCCGTCATCGTCGTCGGGCTCGGCGTGTTCGCCGCCGGATTCTTCACCGGGACCGCCACGACCGTCGACTCCGGCTACGGCCTCGCCGCCGCGTGGATGTCCATCGCCGGGCTCGGGATGGGGCTCACCATGGTCCCCGCGACCGACGCGGTGCTGGCGAGCCTGCCCAGGGACCGCGAGGGCGCGGGCACGGCGCTGATGCAGACCCTGCGGCAGGTCGCCGGCGCGCTGGGCATCGCGGGACTCGGCGCGATACTGTCCGCCGTCTACTCCGACAAACTGTCGCTGCCGCCGCTTCCCGACCAGCTCGCCGACGCCGCCGAGGATTCGGTCGCCGGGGCGGCGACCGCGTCCGAAGCCGCCGCGGACCCGGCGATCTTCGACTCCGCGGCGAGCGCCTTCGTCGACGGAATGAACGCGGTCTTCCTCGCGTGCGGCGTGGGCGCGGTGCTGTCGCTGGCGCTGATCGCCGTCTTCTTTCCCAGGCGACTTGAGCCGCGACCGGAACGGGCAGAATCAGATCATGACGACCCCGGGACTGCGTGAACGCAAGAAGGCCAAGACGCTGCGGGCCATCCAGGACCAGGCGCTGCGCCTTGTCGCCGAGCAGGGCTACAACGCCACGACCGTCGAGCAGATCGCCGAAGCCGCCGAAGTCTCGCCGTCGACGTTCTTCCGCTACTTCCCCACCAAGGAAGACGCGATAGTCGCCGACGAGTACGACCCGGTGATCATCGAGGCCATCGTCGCCCAGCCGAGCGACCTCACGCCGATGCAGGCCGTACGCAGGACGTTCGCCGAACTGTTCCCGCCGTTCCTTGAGGACGACAGCGAGCGGGTGCTGACCCGGGCCAAGCTGATCTTCGAGGTGCCCGCCCTGCGCAACCGCGCCCTGTCCAACGTGCTCGTCACGCAGCGGCTCATCTGCGAAGCCGTCGCCACGCGTCTGGGACGCGAACCTGAGGACATGCAGATCCAGCAGTTCGCCGGCGCCGTCATCGGCGTGCTGACCCCGGTGCTCATCGCCTGGGTCGAAAGCGGCGGAGCCACGCCGCTGTGGCGCCTCGTCGACGACGCCATGGCGCACCTGGAGGCGGGACTGCCGCTGTGACGACGAGACGGCCCGGCCGGAGGAGTCGGCGTAGGCGACGCGGGGGTGGTCGGCGACACGCGCGGTGAGGTCGGCGCCGGCGGAGGCGACCACCAACGCCGTCGCCGCCGCGGCCGGGGCCTCTCCCGGCACCCTCTACCAGTTCTTCGGCAACAAACAGGCCGTGGCCGAGGCGCTGGTCGAGCGCTACCTGGAACGGCTCGCCGCCGCACACGGCGAGGCGCTGGACGAAAGCGTCGCCGAACTGCCGCTGGCCGACATGCTGCGGCGGATCGTCGATCCGATCATCGCCTTCGACTGGGCCAACCCGGGATTTCACGTCCTGCTGAGCGATCCGGGGGTCACGCCGGAGATCGCCGGCGCCAAGGCGCCGCTGCAGGAGGCGATGTTCCGTCGCGTCGACGCGATCCTCGCCCTGCGGGCGCCCGGCATGCCCGACGCCGAACTGCCGTCGGTCGCCGCCGAGGTCAGGGACGCCCTGCACGGCTACCTCGCGCCGCACTTCCCGTAGACGCGAAAAGGCCCGGCCTCTTTCGGGGCCGGGCCGTCGTCGAGAGTTGCCAGCGCCTGTGTGAGGGCCCTCTTCCGTGGCGAGCGGCCTCCAG
>JBOGDN010000018.1:0-6671 GCA_050742995.1 Stackebrandtia sp.
GCGCGTAGGCTTGCGCGCCTTCGGGCATCCCTGCGGGGATGCCCGGCGTAATGCCCGAATCGCGCCGCCGCGCGGGACCCGCGCCAAACCCGCCGCACAATCGGCGGCGAACCGCCGATCGGCATAACGTTGGCGGCGAACGACGACTATCAGCGAGTCGCCACCGTCGCTTGGGTTCGAAGGTCTCGTGTCCCGGTGCGTCTATTTCGAGCCTCGGGGGTCATGGGGTCAGCGATGTCTCACGATCAACCCTGTTGCGAGTCGGCGCTTGACTGACACAATGGAGGGGATTTGTCGTCGTGGTGGTTTCGGGGGCGCGCTGATGCGTGAGTTGTTGTATTTGTCGGATCAAAAGCTTCATCGGGTGTGGATGGAGGCGAGCAATGCCTGGGCAGGCGGGCGCTGGCGGTGGAGCGCTGCGGCAAAGGTCCCCCCGTTCGCGTCGATCGATGTGTCGCGCGAACCTGGCGGCGGCGAGGAAGTCGCCGTGTCGCGAAAGTTGGAACGAGTCATCGGCTACCTGGGCGACGTGGAGGACGACATCACCGCTGCCGAGGTTAGACCTCACCAGTGGGTGCGGTTCGATCTTTCGCTGGGTTACGGCACGGCGTGCCGCGATGACCAATGTCGAGGCCACACAAGTGAGAATTCGCCGAGGCACACGTCGCCGGACGACGTGGCTCTGTTCGTCGGCACGGTCGGCGCAGACGTCACCGGGCAGACGCGAGACCTTGACGTGTTGTTGTGCGGGTCGGTGCATCATCTGCGCGACCGAGTCTCCTCGCTGGATCGGCTTGGTTCAGACACCGACTGGATGCACGCGATCATCACGAAGCTGTACGAACGCGAGCAGCGGGGGCTGATTGCCATTCCCACTCAACTGACAGAGCTCGTGCCCCGGACGGGAACGGCCGGCCCGGAACAGCAGGCCCATTTCGTGCACGGTGTCGCCGCCAACAACCATCCGAAGTCGCAGCGGGGACGGTTGTGCGGCTATGCGCGTGTGTTGATGAACATCGACAACCCAGAGTTTCCCACTCGGTTGATCATGGCCACGCCGTTGTATGTCGAGGTGCCTCCGCCGGCAGCGGCGCTCGGTCGCAAGCGATGGTGGAGAAGGAGTTAGACGGGCTCGTCGGGGTCGCGCAGCCGGGACATTTCCCGACGGGCCTGGTCGCGGAGCTTGCCGAGGAGGCCCCACATCGTGACGCACTCGCCCCAGACGTCCCCCATGGCCGGCGGCTCGGACTCGCCGGCGCGAATCGCCTGCTCTCGGCGGTGGAGTTCACGCCGAGCCCGCGTGGTGAACGCGGCGGACGCGCCGCGGAATTCACCGATGAGGTCCCAGATGCGGCTGCTCCAGTAGATCTCCAGTGGCGCGATGTGTGCGGGAGTGCGCAGGGTCTCCCAGGGCCATTCATCGAGCAGATGGCGAGCGCGGGCGGTTTCTTCGCCGTCGCGGGACGCGCAGCAGCCTTCCCAGATTTGGTCTATGGCGTGGTGCAGCGAGTGCAGCCATTGAGACAACGACTCGTAGGCTTCTTCGACTTTGGCGTCGCGCCTTTGCTGCCGCGCCGCCTCGACTTGGAAACGCTGCTGGTCCTGGATCACCCTCAGGCTGTGCTCTGTCATGTGCAGCAGCCCGTCGGCCTCGACGCGCATACGACGCGCAATCAGATGCGACGTCGTCCAAGCACCCAGCAGCACCCCGACAAGAAGAGTCGCCGTCACGACGACAAGCTGCACGACGACGTTCGAAAAATCCACTGTGCTGCGCCCTCCGTGTTGCCGGCATGTCGCTTCCGGGTTCGCCCAAAACGGAAGAGAAAGCGGCCGAGGTTCCTCATTGTGCCTGAAGTCGGACGCCTGGAGACCGCCGTCCCATGGGAGCTGCGGTGCGGCGGTAGACAGGGCACGGCGCGTCGGCATCGACGCCCGCCGTGGGCGACGGAAATACGAGCGACGGTGCAGACGTCGGCAGGCGCGTCAGGTCCTGCTGCTTGCAAAGCCGCGCGGTACGGCCCGGGTTTTGCGTGTGATTGGGGATTATCCACAGGTTTGTCCACAGGGTGATTTGGCTTCGGGGGTGATTCGTGCTTGGCTTGGTGCCCACGGCGTCGGCAGACGGCTGCCGGAGGTTCGACGCATGTGGACGTTAGGTCCTTGCCGGGGGTGGCGTGTTGTCTGGCGGAGGAGATGCAGTGGACGAATTGCCGTCGTGGATTCCCCGGGAGCTGGTGCAGATTGCTCGGTTGACGGGTGAGAGCGAGGTGACGCTCGATGCGAGACAGCCACGTGCCGGGATCGCGTTTGATCGTGTGCCGGACGGATGGCGGATCATAGTTCGCTGGCCGGGGAAACACGCACTCGCCGAGGTCGACGTCGCACAGCCTGGCCGCGACATCGAATGGAGATTTCAGAACGTCGGGGACCAACCGGTGACGATCGGCGCGAAGGTCAGGTCGGTCCACGTTACGACGACAGCGCGGCAGGTCAACCTCGTGCTCGTCGGCAACGGCACGAACCTTCACCTGGAATCGAACGGGACCTACCAGGTCGACGGCTCACCCGGACAGGGCAGTGCGGTCGCATACCGGGCGTGGGCGTGCGTGGAGGGTGCGCAGATCACGCTGTGCGGTTCGGCGGCACTCTCGCAGCTGCGCGGGACAGGGAGCGTCACACTTCGCGGCCGTGACCTCGGTCCTATGGCGAAGCTCGAATTCTCCGGCGATCTCCACGTAGAAGGGGCAGTTGAAGCCGAAACGGTCGACCTTGGCGCAGAAGGGAAACTGAAGTGCTTCGGGCTGAAGGCCGACACGGTGATCGCCGACGCCGTCGAAGTCGCCTCGCCGCCGTCGCACACAGCGATGGAGATTCGCGACCGGCTTGAGGCGCGCTGTCTCCACGTCGACGGCCTGGTACGGGGCGCTGCGACACCAGACGTCTCCACGGAGTTCGTCGTGGCCGAAACGCTCCAGGTTCAACACCTGACGGATGTGTTGGTGACCGGCGCCGCCGACAGCGCGCGCCGCCTTAACGCGACCGTGACCGGGACGGCAACGCGGTGCGTGTTCGCCGGGCGCACCGGAACAGTGAAACTCGGCAAGCTTGACGTCAGCCTGGCTATCGAGGACGCCGAGTCGGTCGCCGTCGCCGGCGACGGTGTCGGCGACATACAGGTTCGCGCCGAGTCTGTCGAGTTTGGAACGCTGAACGGTCGCGGCGAGATCACCGCCGGGAGCATCAAGGTTCGTGGAGATGTCACCGGCTGCGACGGTGCCATTGTCGCCGCCGCGCGTCAACATCTTCATGTCGGCGGCAAAGTCCGATCGGCGGTACTGCGCAGCCAGGCGACGTCGACCAGCCCTGCGATTTCCATCGGCCACGCGCGCACGGTTCACGGCAGAGCACCGCTGCCGAGCGCGCAGGAGAGCCAACCGGAACTGTCCGAGGATTACGTAGTGCCGGCCGAACGGGATCCGTCGCGTCCGCAGACAGAACTGGGCTACAGCGTGACCGGCTGCATCGTCAACGCTGCTGGCGACGTCAAGGTCGTCGGCGACGTAGAAACCAGCGTGATCGAGGCGGGCGGCCGCGTGACGGTCGACGGGGACGCCGACTTCACCGGCCTGGACACGGCCGAGGGCCTCGCCGAGGCGTCGCCGAGGCAGGATGGCGAGCATGGCGAGGCCGTAGCCCTTCAATCGCCTTGCGTCGCCGAGGAGGTCGTCGTCCTCGGCGACCTGCGCCTAAGACACGACCAACTTGTCACCGCATCGCATACGGTCTCCGTGGAAGCCATGCAAAACGGACGCATCGACGTAACGGTTGATGACGGGGTCTTTGTGGCGCGTCGTGTCGAGTCCTGTCAAGTGTCGGCGGGCAGCATCGGCGTCGTCGAAAGCCCGACAGAGGCGACGTTGCAGGCTACGAAACTCTTGCATCTCCAGGCCGGCGCGCAGACGGGCAACAGCCTCACCTGCCGCGGCGACTTTGTCTCCAGCGGAGAAATCAAGTCCGTCCTGCATTGGGACGCCGAGCCCGGCCGTTGGTGTCGACTCCTCAAAGGAGCCGACGATGTCCACGTCGCCGGCCCCATGGAAGCCAACCGCGAGGATCCTCCCGAACTCAGGCTCGGGGCTGATCAAATGTTGCAGCGACTTCAGCTGCGAGGCGGACTGCGCCTCGTGGTCGCCGACTCCAAATCACAGGGCAAGCGCCGAAAAGCGTGGTTGGAGCCGGACGGACCTGAACCCCATCCGGTCCCGACGACGCGCACGATCACTCTGGAGGAATGTGCGCATCTGAAAGTGTGTCCCGGCAGGTATTACCTCGGCGAGGTCACGATTGAGGGACCAGCGTCGATCACTCACGAAGGCGAAGCGGATTCGAACCTCGTTCTGGCCCTCAGGCCCTTGTCAATGGACAACGGAGAGGCTTCCAAGCCTGTGCTGACGTTGACACCCGCATCTCGAGTCTGGATCGGCGCGTCCAAAGAAAACCACGAAGACCCGACGATTGGAGCCATGCCGACAGTACGAATCGCCGAAGGCACGCTAGTAGTTGCCGCGAACCTCGACGACGTCTCGTGCGGCAACGAAGACGGCCCGGGCAAGGGCACGCCGAAGCTACACGTCCGAAAGATCGGGTCGATCGCCTCCCTTCGGGGCAGGTTCTGTCTGGCTGAACTTCGCGGGCGCGTCACCGCCAGCCGCCATCGACCGAGCTGGCTGTGCCGAGTTCTCAAACTCAAAGACGGCGTTGTCGACAAGCAGGCCCAAGTAATGGCAGTCACCGCCGCCGAGCACCCTGAAACTGCCAGAGGCAAACCCTCGTCGCCCAACCGCCAGCCATACCCCGACCTGGCAGACGGAGAACTCATCGGCGCCGACGTCACCCGTCTGGACTACATCGGCATCCGCGCACTGTCCCACCTCCACGTCTTCGACCCCGACGGCAAAACCCTGATCCGACACTTCAGAAAAGACAAACCACGCAGCAAAGCCGAACGCGCCCAGCGACTCAAACTGCTCGCCGAGACTGTCAGCGACAAAGCCGCGTCCGGGGCTTCACGGTCAGCGACCATGTGGGCAGCCGCCCGCGCCCACCACGCCTCGATCAAGCGGACCCGCCTTGAATGGTGGTTGCGATGGCTTCACTTCTTCGTCGGATACGGCTACCGACCGCTCCCGGCGTTGATCTCCTACGGCGTGGCACTTACGCTGACAACCGCCATACTGACTGTGGCAGATAGTGACCCACAATGCACTGACTTGGCAGGTGCACGGACGTTCGCCGATGCGTCAAATCCATGGGACCAATTCCTACGAGTCCTGCTGCTTCCCGCTGGCCTCCTGCGGCTCGACTTCGGCGGTGCCGCCGGATACGCCCCCGTCGGCTGCCACGCCGCATGGCACGTACTCGCCCTGGCCGTCACCGGCTACTTCCTCGTATACCTGCTACTAGCGGTACGCAACTACCTGCGCACTCCCGCCGACCACCGGTAGCAGTTCGCCAGGAGAGAGTGTCAGATTTCTGGACTGGACCGGCAGCCGCCTTACAGTCGCGGCCGGGGTTGGGCGATGTCGGGTCGGGGCTCGGGGCGTGGTGTCGGCAGCGGCGCGGCGTCGGGGCGGTGAGTTGAGGTTGTGCCAGCGTCGCGGCGGGCCGTAGAGGCGCGGCCGTCTAGGTGTTGAGGGGTGGGGGTGTTGCGGCGTTTTTCGGGGTCAGGGCGGTGTGCGAGGGCGGCGAGGTGGCTGGTGATGTGGCCGCGTTCGGCGAGTGCGGCCAGGAGGTGGGTGGTGTAGGCGGGTTGGGTGGCGGCGGTGTCGGGGTCGGCGTTTGAGGGCCAGGCGGGGCCGACGCGCCGGGCGATTTCGGCGGCGACTTGGGTGCGTTCGGGGGCGGGGAGGCTGCGGTATATGGGGCCGGTGATGTCGGCGGCGAGGTGTTGTTCGACGGGGTGGGCTAGGCCGGTGGGGGAGTTTGGGCCGCGGGGGTCGGGTTGGGGGTTGGTGAGGTGGTGGGCGGTGAGGAGTGCGGCGGCGGCGTGCCAGTAGGCGCGGTGGCCGGCGTGTCCGGCGTCGGGGTAGGGGCCGAGCGGGTGGTTGGGGTCGTCGTTTTGGATGGCGTGTTGGTCTCGGTAGGCGGCGATGATTTCGGCGGCGTGTTCCCATTCGCGGTGGGCCTTCGCAGCGTCGGTGGGGGGCTGGGCGAGAGGTTGTGCCCAGGCGGGGGGTTGTGTGCGGATCTGGTCGGCGAGTTCGCGGATGCGCTCGGAGATGTGGGCGCCGAGGTCGCGCAGGTAGTCGCGCAGTTCGGGGTCGACGTGGGGGTTGTCGAGGAGTTCGGCGGGTGTGGGAAGCCACGGCAGATTCTGCGGGGCGGTGTCGTGTCGTGTTTGGTGTTGGCGGGCGTGGTGTTGGGCGTGCAGTGCGAGGGTTTCCAGGTCGGCGCCGGGCGGGATGGTGCGGAGGATGTCGGCGGCGTTGCCGCCGCGGGCTTCGGCGGCTTTGAGGCTCCACGCCAGCGCCCGCCATGCCTCGGGCGGGGAGTAGCCGGGGCTTGAGGCGGCGAGGCGGGTTTGGCGGTTGACGCGCCAGGCGAGGACTTCGCTGATGCTGTCGACGTTCAGGTCGCGTTGCGCGGCGGCGCGGCGCAGGGCCTCGGCG
>JBOGDN010000019.1:0-3188 GCA_050742995.1 Stackebrandtia sp.
CGTCACAGCGCAGCGCCACGATCGTGGTGCCGTGGGGCGCCACGTCGCCCAAGTCGTCGCCGGGGGGCAGCGGACGGCGGCCGGGCAGCAGTTCGGGCGCCACCTGACTCAGCAGGTCGACAAACGACGAACCGGGCGCGGTAAACGCGTCCGGCAATCCCCCGGGAAAGCTCATCTTTGGGTTCACACCATCACCCTTCCATGACGCAGCGACTCGATTCGGAAACCATAGCCTCTTCGGGCCGACCAAGCGTCCACGGCCAGTCCGCGGCGAAACCGCGCACGCCAGCCCGCGCGCTTGGGGCCCAGCCGTCTCGACGCGTCAGGCTCGCCCGAGCCGGGCGCGGGGACGGTACGCGGTCTACTGGCCTCCCTTTTGCACGTAACCGCGAACGAACTCCGAGCTGTTTTCCTCCAGAATGGAGTCAATCTCGTCGAGAAGGTCGTCGACGTCCTCAGTGATCTCTTCGTGCCTTTCGGCGATCTCCGGGTCGACGACGGCTTCGGTGGTCTCTTCGTCCGTGGTCTGCTTGGCGTGCTGCGACTGCGACTGCCCGCCGGTGTCCTTTTCTGCCATCGTTCTCATTCCTCCTGTGAGAGCCTCAGCGGCGACTGCGACTGTGGGTTGACTATTGAACGTTAACGCAGTCGCGTGACATTCCCCGGTTACGCACGGCGACGCCGCGTTCTTCAATCGCCGCCGGTGATGACGTCGAGCAGGTCCTTGGCGCTGGGGCAGCGGTCGAAGAGAGCGCCCACGTGCTCGGCGGTGCCTTTTTCCGGCTCCATCATCGGCACACGCACCAGGGATTCCCGGCCCACGTCGAAGATGAGGGAGTCCCAGCTGGCCGCGACGACCTCGGAGGGGTACTTGGCGAGGCAGCGTCCGCGGAAGTACGCGCGAGTGTCCTTCGGAGGGTTGACCATGGCTTCGCGCACCTGGTCGTCGGTGAAGAGCGTCTTCATGGCGCCCTTGGCGACGAGTCGGTGGTAGAGGCCCTTGCCGGGTCGCACGTCGGAGTACTGCAGGTCGACCAGTTCGAGTTTGGAGGAATCCCAGTCGAGCTGCTCGCGTTCGCGGTAGCCCTCGAGGAGGCGGAGCTTGGCGACCCAGTCGAGCTGGTCGGCGCATTCCATGGCGTCGCGCGACAGCTTGTCGAGGACGTCGCCCCACAGGCTCAGCACCTCGCGGGTGTCGGCGTCGACGTCGTCGCCGTAGCGCTCGGCCACGAAGGCCTCGGCGCGCTCGTGCATCACCTGTTGTATCTGGACCGCCGTCATGCGGCGGCCGTCGCGCAGCCGCACCAGGTGGCGCAGGCCCGGGTCGTGGCTGATCGCCTTGAGTTCGTTGACGGGTTCGGCGATGCCCAGGTCGCCTTCGACGGCCTCGGCTTCGATCATGGCGAGCATGAGGGCGGCCGTGCCGAGTTTCAAGTACGTGGAGGTCTCTGAGAGGTTGGCGTCGCCGATGATGACGTGGAGGCGGCGGTAGCGGTCGGCGTCGGCGTGGGGTTCGTCCCGGGTGTTGATGATGGGGCGCTTGAGGGTGGTCTCCAGACCGACTTCGACTTCGAAGTAGTCGGCGCGCTGGGAGATCTGGAAGCCGGACTTGCCGCCGTCTTGGCCGATGCCCACCCGCCCGGCGCCGCAGATGACCTGCCGCGTCACCAAGAACGGCGTGAAGTGGGTGACGATGTCGGCGAACGGGGTGTCTCGTCGCATCAGGAAGTTCTCGTGGGCGCCGTAGCTGGCGCCCTTGTTGTCGGTGTTGTTCTTGTAGAGGTTGATCTGCGGGCTGCCGGGCACGGTCGCCGCGCGTTTGGCGGCCTCGGCCATGACGACCTCGCCGGCCTTGTCCCACAGGACCGCGTCGCGGGGGTTGGTCACCTCCGGCGTGGAGTACTCGGGGTGAGCGTGGTCGACGTAAAGCCGGGCGCCGTTGGTCAGGATGACGTTTGCCAGGCCGGTGTCCTCGTCGGCCAGCGACTCGGCCGGGTCGTAGAGCGCCCCTGTGTAGGTGAAGCCCCGAGCGTCGCGCAGGGGGGACTCCTCTTCGTAGTCCCAGCGTGCACGGCCCCCCTTGGTGAGCTCGGGGCGAGCGCCGTAGGCGTTGACGACCTGCGAAGAGGTCACCATCGGGTTGGCGCCCGGCTGGCCGGGCACCGAGACGCCGTACTCGATCTCGGTTCCCATGATGCGACGAACTGTCATTAGGCGAGCCTATCCGTCAACACGCCCGCGCGCCTCGTCGAGTTGGTCAAAATGCTTAGGGGATCACGGCCCTTAAGCCCGTGCTGGCTCGATTTGCCGCCGCGCGTCGCGTTACAGTGGCGAGCGCTAATCGACTGGAGGGTGCGGATAGATGTCTTGGCTGGTCACCGGTGGTGCGGGTTACATCGGCTCACATGTGGTGCGGCGGCTGCGCCAGGCGGGCGTCTCCACCGTCGTCTTCGACGATCTTTCGGCCGGAAACGCGCGGCGCGTGCCTTCAGACGTCCCGCTGTGCGAAGGACGTCTGACCGACCGGTCGGCGCTGACGGCGGCCATGTCCGAGCACGGCGTCACCGGGGTGGTGAACCTGGCGGCGCGCAAGTCGGCGCCGGAGTCGGTTTCGCAGCCGCTGTGGTACTACCGCGACAACGTGGGCGGGTTGATCACCCTGCTCGACGCGATGCGCGAATGCGGCGTGACGCGGCTGGTGCAGTCGTCGTCGGCGGCGGTCTACGGCGGCGCCCCCGGGCCGACGCACACCGAGGAGACGCCCACGGCGCCGCTGAGCCCGTACGCGGAGTCCAAGCTGATCGGCGAACACATTCTGCGAGACGTCGCCGCGGTCGACGACCTGTCGTACCTGGCGCTGCGCTACTTCAACCCTGTGGGCGCCGAAGCGGCGGAGCTGGCCGAGGGCAAGGGCGAAAACGTCATCGCGATCCTGTTTCGCGCCGTCGACGCCGGCAAGACGTTCGGCGTCACCGGAGACGACTTCGACACCCGCGACGGCAGCGGCCTGCGCGACTACATCCACATCAGCGACCTGGCCTCCGCGCACGCCGAAGCCGTGCGGCACCTGGAGACCAATCAGGCCGCCGAGGTCGTCAATGTGGGCACCGGACGCGGTTACACGGTCTTCGAGCTGCTGGAGACGGTGCGCACGGTGACCGGACTGCCGGTTCCGCACGAGGTGGTCC
>JBOGDN010000020.1:0-9028 GCA_050742995.1 Stackebrandtia sp.
GGGTGGCACTCGCTGACTCCCCCCCGCAGCGAGCGTCCCCCGGCGCCACTTCCTTTTCCACCGCCCGTCGCCGCGTCCTCCGTCTTTCGGCCGAGGTTCGCGCGCGATATTCGGTCGTCGGACCGAAGTCCCGCGACGCTCGCGGCGACAAGATTTCTACTCGTGAACTTCAAAAAAGCCATCCCCTATGTCGGCGCGCTGGCCGCCTTCGCCGCCGCGGCCGTCGTCGCCTCAAGCGCCTCGGCGGACGACGAAGAAATCTCCTGGAAGCCCTGCGGCGGCGAGTCGGACGCCGAGTGCGCGACGTTCGCCGTCCCCCGCGACTGGAGCGATCCCGACGAGCAGACCGTCGACCTTTCGCTGGCTCGACTGCCCGCCTCCGACGGCGAGGCCGAATCCGGCGTCTTGTTCTACAACCCCGGCGGGCCCGGCGGCAGCGCCGCCGCGTCCGTGCGCGACTGGCCGGACAACGCCTTCAGCAAGCGGCTGCGCGAAAGCTTCGACATCGTCGGCGTCGATCCGCGCGGGGTCGGCGGCAGCGAGCAGATCCAATGCGAGCTCCCGGTGCACGACCCCGACGTCGCGCAGTTCCCGCGCACGCAAGACGAGTACGACGCGCTTGTCGCGCACAACCGCGCCGTCGCCGACAGCTGCGACGACCTCTTCGCCTATGTCGACACCGCGAGCGTGGCGCGCGACCACGACTCCGTCCGCGACGCGCTTGGCGTCGAGACGGTCAGCTTCTTCGGCTTGTCGTACGGCAGCATGCTGGGAACCGAGTACGCGGAGCTGTTTCCGCACCGCATCCGCGCCATGGCGCTGGACGGGGTGGTCGACCGGAGCATGTCGTCGCCGGACCTGGTCATCGACGCCGCGGCCGCGGTAGAAGGAGCGTTCGGCGCGTTCGTCGACTGGTGCGACGCCGAGGCCGAGTGCGCGCTGCACGGTCAAGACGTGGAGGAGACGTGGGACGCGCTCGTCGAGCGGGCCGCCGAAGATCCGATCGACGTCCCAGACGGCGAGCCGTTGACGTCCGAGCAGCTGCGCTACACCGTCTACGCCGCGCTCAACGTGATCCCGGAGCAGGCGCCCACGCTGGCCGAGGCGATCTCGGAGGCCGACGCCGGCGACGCGACGACGCTGGCCGAGATCCGCGCCGAGGCGCTGGAGAACCCAGGCGTCAACGCCCCTTATCGGTCCGTGCTGTGCCTGGACGTCGACCCGCAGCTGGATAACTTCGACGACCTGCAACAACGCATGGACGCCGTCGAGGAGATCGCCCCGCACATGCGCGGCACCTCGGAGTTCTGGGACATGACGGTCGGCTGCCTCGGCTGGCCGGTCGCCCCGACGAATCCGCAGCACCCGATCGACGTCGTCGACGCCCCGCCGATCCTGCTGGTCGGCACCGCCGGCGACCCCGCGACGCCGCCGCACTGGGCCGAAAGCCTGTCGGAGTCGATCCAGGACTCGCGCGTGCTGACCCACGACGGCCTCGGCCACACCGCGTACCTGCGCTCCGAATGCGCCACGGAGAACATCGACCGATACCTCGTCACCCTGGAGCTTCCCGAGGAGGGGACGGTGTGCTCCTAAACGGTTGACCGGCAAGAGGCGGACGGCGCTGTCGCCGTCCGCCTCTGCGCTCAGTCCTCGAAATGCCGGGAGTGCGCGCGGCAGTACCGGCGAGACACCGCGTTCGTCCGGTCGACGAATCCCCGCTGGCAGCCGCGAATCGCGCACCGTTTCACCCGGCGCCACCCGTCCGCGGCGACGAGACCGGCCAATCCCGCCGCGGCGGCGGCCAGGCGGCAGCTGTCCGAAGTGCCGCCGCGCAGCTCAAGCCTCCATTGCCGCGCGCCCTCCT
Source organism: Stackebrandtia sp. (assembly GCA_050742995.1). Classification (GTDB taxonomy): domain Bacteria; phylum Actinomycetota; class Actinomycetes; order Mycobacteriales; family Micromonosporaceae; genus Stackebrandtia. Next base: position 1,868 of record JBOGDN010000020.1, read on the forward strand.
CGCCGCTGACGACCCCGGACCGCAACCGCAGAGTCGCGCCCGTCTGCGCGAGCACCGCGTTGAGCCGCCGGACCGCCTCGACCTCGTCGGGAAGGGCGGACAGCACCTGCGACAGCTTCCCCGACGCGTCCGGGTTCGACACGTCGAGCAGCCGCTCGGCCTCGTCTAGTCCGGGGTCCAGCGCGTGAAACAGCGGCGCCCGCCTCATTCGTCGGAGACTGCGACGCCCATGGAGCGGGCGGTTCCGGCGACCGTCCGCATGGCGGCGTCCAAGTCGAGGGTGTTCAGGTCGGGGAGTTTTCGCTCGGCGACGCGGCGCAGCTGCGTCCTGGTAAGCCGCCCCGCGCTCTCGTGTCCCGGCGCTGCGGACCCGGCGCGTCCCAGTTCCTTTCGAATCAGAAACGACGTCGGAGGAGTCTTCAGCCGCAGGCGATACGACCGGTCCTCGGCGACGGTCACCACCACGGGCACGATCTCGCCGCGGTGACGCGCCGTGGCCTCGTCGTACTTCCGCTTGACCTCGCGGACGTTCAACCCGATCTGCCCGAGCATCTTGCCCAGCTCGGCGACGGAGGCGTTTCCGGCCTCCAGCTCCAGCGTCATCTCAACGGTCTTGCCTTGCGCCGCCATGGGCCGCCCTCTCTGTCGTCGTAGACGAGGGCAAGCCTCAACCCGACAGTCGCTGGAGAGTCAAGCGCGAAAGACGGTGACGACAGACACGCCCGTCCCTAAAAAGGAGGCGAAAAGTTGTGGGCTGGTTGTATCGCCCGCCAATAGGTTCGCTGTGCCCGACATAGCCCTCTGGAGGAAGTTCATGTCCAAGAGTCGACGAGTCGCGTGGGCGGCGGTCGCGGGCGGGGTGATCATGGCGCTGGCGGTCGGTTCCGGCACGTCCTTCGGCGAATCCCCCGACGCGGACGAGACCGAGACCTCGGCGCTGTCCCCCGAATACGGCGAGGTGACCGTCGAGCCGGAGGACCCGAACCGGCAGTACCGCGCGATGCCCTCGCTCCAGTACGTGTCGTGGGACGACGGCGGGACCGCCCGGCATCGCCTCGTCCGCAGCTTCATCATCAGCGCCGACGGCGTGCCGCCGGTCAAGATGCGAATTCAATATCAAGACGACTCCGGCGTCTGGAAAGAGGCCGAAGACGCGCGCACCGGCGCGCCGCTGATGGAGTCGGAAGACGCCCAGAACGCCGCGGTGACCAATGTATACACGGCCGCCGACGGAAACCTCGAGGCGGTAGAGGTGCGGGGGCGAATCGACGACTCGGGCCGCTACTTCCTCAAATGGATCTCAAAAGACGGCGGAGTCTCCTGGGCGCCTGCCCGGGTCGACCTCGACTTCAACGGGGGCGCGATCCTCGACGGCTCGGCCGGGCTGGCCTTCCAGGACGTGCTCACCCTGCCGGACGACACCCTGGTGATGCCGTTCTACTCCGCCCACAAGCAGGTCGGCGACCAGACTCTCTACGCCTCGCATCTGCTCGCCGGAGGGACGGACGGCGCCGCCTGGCAACGCGCCGCCACCGTGTTCCAGATCGAAACCGTCACCTACAACGAAGCCACGGTGACCCGTCGCGAGGACGGGCGGCTGATCATGATCGCCCGGTACGAGGAGGACAAGAACGGCTACCACTACAGCAAGCTGCGCGCCAGGGTGACGAACGAAGCGGTGAATTCGGCCGCCGATCTGGCCAACGCCACCTGGGGCGAGATCTATCCGGTGGTCGTGCCGGGTTCCGCCGACCCGGACGTGGTGCTCGGCGTCGCGCCGATCCTGCACACCATGGAAGACGGCGTGCTGATGCTGGTCTACGGCCGTCCACGCAACAAGATCACCTTCAGCTACGACGGCGGCGCCACCTGGATCACCGTGCACAGCTACTACGACAACATCCCGACGGACTGCCGCACCGGCTACGGCGGCAACCCATGTGGAGCTCTGGGATCCAGCGGCTATATGGGAGTGGCGGTCACGTCTCCCACCACCGCGTACATCATGGGCGACAACTGCCAGTCGGGCTGGGGCTGCGCGGCGGACTACTCATACCCGCACGGCGTCACAGACCTGCTGTGGCAGAGTTCGGTCGAGCTCAAGTGACTCAAGCGAAAAGCCGCCAGTCCGAGAGGCTGGCGGCTTTGCCTTGCGTTTCCAGAGCGCGCCCCGAGGGATTCGAACCCCCAACCTTCTGATCCGTAGTCAGATGCTCTATCCGTTGAGCTAGGGGCGCTCACGTGTGGTCGGTCGAACCGACCGGTCAATGCTACCCGGTGGCCGCCGGGGGTGCGCAAGGGGGTTTTGCGGAGTCGGTCACCGGTATTCGCGCAGGATGCGTTCGGCCATGGTGACGTAGCGGCTGCTGACGTCCCACGGGTTGACCGCCTGCCACACGCTCTGCTCCAGATGGAGCACTTCGGGGTCCATGCGGAAGTGCGCGGCGTATTCGCGGCGCCGGCGCGGTCCCGGGAAGTAATGCTCCGAGGCGGCGAACCAGGCGACGTAGGCGCGGTACAGGGCGTGGGAGAGGGTGTCGGCGCGCACCCAGTCGTCGAGGCAGGTCTCCAGCTCCTCGGCGAGGACACGCCGGTCTTCGCCGAGGATCCGGGCGGACTGCGCGGCCAAAGCGGCGGGGAATTCGCTGACCGCTCCTCGCGCCGCGGTGCCGGCGCCGTCGTCGTCCGACAGCAGCACGCCGTAGGCGAAGGCGGCGATCTCGGTGAGCGGCAGGCCTCTCGGGTCGGCCCATCCGGCGCCGTCGACGACCGTCCCCAGCATCGCGTCGAACTGGTCCTGCGTGACGTGCACGGCACGGGTCGAGGCGGCTTCGGGGGGCTCGTCCTGGGCCCACACGCACACCAGGCCGAGCTCGTCGTCGCCGCCGAAACCGGAAAGCAGCGCGCCGTGGGCATAGGCGAAAGCCAACTTGCCGTGCTCGTCGGCGTCGGGGACGACCTCGGCGGCCAGGTCCAAAACGGGTGCGGGGAGTGACATGTCGTCTAGTCTCGCCGCCGATCGGCCGAATCGTCCACCCCGCGGCGAGTGAGCCGCCATACGACGGAGAGTTCGACCCGATCAGGCGACGAATCACGCTAAGCCTTCCACCCTGTGGAGCAGGCGATTCTCACATGACAGACTCGACACCGTGCGAGTCTCTGGCATTTCCACTCCCACGCGGCCGTTCAAGGACAACGAGGACTGGCTGGGTTCGGCGCCCGGCATGGTCGTGGTCCTCGACGGCTGCGGCGTAAGCGACGCCCTGGCCTCTGAGGTCGACCGGCGTTGCGTCCACGGCCTGCCCTGGTTCGTCAAGACCCTCGGCACGGCTCTGCTGCGCAGCGGATCCGACCCGGCGACGCCGCTGGACGACGCCCTGGCCACCGCGATCGCCGAGACGGCCGCCGCCCACCACGGGCGCTGCGACCTGACGCATCCGGAGACTCCGGCCTCCACCGTGGCGGCGCTGCGGGTGAATCGCAAGTCCATGGAGTACCTGGTGCTTTCCGACTCCACCCTCGTCGTCGACGACGGGGGCGACGAGCCGATCGTGGTCGTCGACCCGCTCGACAGCCGGATCACGCTGCCGTCTTACGGCGACGCCAGGCCCGGCGACCCCGAGTATCTCGACGTCGGACGCGAGCGCCGGCGTCGCCTCGCGGAACTGCGCAACCTCCCCGACGGCTTCCCCATCGCCGCCGCCGACCCGCAGGCCGCCTACCGGGCGGTGACCGGGCACTTGGGTCTCAACCAGGTACGGCGCGCTCTGCTGGCCACCGACGGGGTCACCCGTCTCGTCGACCTGTTCGAGCAGATGACGTGGTCGCAGCTGGTGGATCTCGCCGAGACGGCCGGACCCGAAGAGGTCGTGGCGCGCACCCGGGCCATCGAGGAGTCCGACCTGGACTGCAGGCGTTGGCCGCGGGGGAAGGTGCACGACGACGCCACGCTGGCGTTGTGCCTGTTCTAGGAGCTTAGGAGGAGGCCTGGGTGACGACGTCGTTGACGGCGGCTTCCAGGTCCTCGTCGACCGGCAGCTGGCTGAAGGCCGTCACCCGCAGCATCAGCTGACCGGTGAACTTCTCGGCGTTGAAACGCGGCGAGAAGTAGCGGACCACGCTGAACTCGGTGACGCCCTCCATGTCGTACCGCTCGAAAAGCGTGTCCGCGTCGACTTCTTGCGGAGACTCGAGATCCGCCTCGTCCTCCCAGTCTTCGCGCTCCTCCTCTGTGCACGTCTGCGCGCACTCTCCCAGCTCGATCTGGACAGCCGAGTCGCCGTCCGGGATCTCGCAGATCGTCGTGCCGTCCACGGCTTCGAGGTGGACCTCGCATATGTAGTCTTCGCCGACGCGAAACGCGAAGGGCCAGCCCTGCTCGACGACCTCGGCGGCAGCGGGGCCGTCGTCGAAGGCCGCCAGGTCGGGCAGCTGCGGCGTCAGGCCGTGCTGCCACTCCGGCGTTTCGAGCTGGGGAGTCTGGCCTTCGGAGTCGTCGGGCGTTTCTTCGGCGTCGCCGGCGTGGCTCTTGTCGTCGTCGGCCGCCGTGTCGCTTTCGGGCCCGCCCGAGAGTCCGTAATAGATGAAAAGGCCTCCGGCCGTCACGATCACCAGCGTCAACGCGATCACCGTCGGCAGCAGCCACGGCGGGCGCGATCGCTGCGCCTGCGTCACGTACGGGGTCATCGGAGAGGCCGGGGTCACCGGCGAGCCGGACGGGGGCGTGGACGTCACGCGGGGGATGCCGTGCGGATCGGTGTGACGCCCCACCACCGGTATCTGGCCGGTGGTGGCTCCCGTGGCCGCCGGCAGCGGGCCGGTCGGCGGCCCCATGGCCAGCATCCGCTCCAGCATGCGTTCGACGCCGCGGACTCCCGGCACGCGCTGGGTCACCACGTAAGGCTGCTCGGCGTTCAAGTCCGCGGTCAGGATCGGCGCGTCGGCGGGGCCGCGGGTGGCGTGCGCCCAGCCGACGGTGTCCGAAAGCAGCGCCCTGCGCGCCGGGTCTTTCGACGACGAGGCGCCGAGCGTCAGGATCTCGACTTCGCGGCCTTCGTCGTCCTCGGCCTGGTAAATCTCGTACGCGCCTTCTACGCGCGTGGTGGAAACGTCGGTGTACGGCCCTAGCGTGCGCCCCATCGACTCGTCTCCTGTTGTTTACTCGGCCTGGCTTGAAGCTCGCGTGGTTGTCGCGATTCGTTCGCCGCTGTGTGCAGCGCCCACACAGTATTACCTTCGCGCACCACGTTTCGCCACCGTCTGCTGATGTGTTCGGCGCCGGGGCACCGCGTTCGCCTGCTGCCGTCCGAGTCTGAATGCCCTGTAGCGTTATGTGGCGTGAACTCCGCCGTACACGCTTCAACGCTTGACATCATGCCGGAATGGCTTAACCCCGAACAGCTGCTCATCAGCTTCGGCCCCTACGTCATCATCGGCCTGTGTCTGGTCCTCTTCGCGGAGAGCAGCGTCTTCCCGGTGCTGCCGGGCGACTCGCTGCTTTTCACCGCCGGCATCTTCGTCGCCCAGGGATCGATCCAGGCGCCGCTGTGGCTGGTATGTGTGCTGGCCACCGCGGCCGCCGTCGTCGGCAATCTCGTCGGTTACGGCATCGGATACAAGGCGGGCCCGGCCCTGTTCAAACGACCGGATTCCCGTTTCTTCAAAAAGGAGCACGTGGACAAGACACACGCGTTCCTGGAGAAGCACGGCCCGAAGGCCGTCATACTCGCCCGGTTCGTGCCGTTTGTACGCACCTTCATCACCTGGATCGCCGGCATCGGCCGGATGGACCCGAAGCGTTACTTCCTCTACACCGCGGTCGGCGGCGTCCTGTGGGCCGCGGGCCTCATCGTGCTCGGCGCGCTGCTCGGCAACATCTCCTTCATCAAGCACAACATCGAGGCGATCTTCATCCTGATCGTGCTCGTGTCGGTGCTGCCGATCATCTTCGAGTACTTCAAGGCGTACCGGGAACGCAAGCGGACAGCCGCACGGGTTGAGGGACCGCCAAGCGGCACCGACGCCGTCACCCGGGAGATCCCCCGGATCGACCGCTGATCTATTCGGACGGCGGCGACGGGCCGGAATCGGCCTCGGGGTCTAGATCAGGTCGTGCCGGATGACGTTCTGCTCCCGGCCCGGCCCCACGCCCACGACGCTGACTCGCGCGCCGCACACTTCTTCGAGCCGCTCGATGTAGGCCTGGGCGTTCTTCGGCAGCTCGGAGAACTTCCGGCAGCCGGAGATGTCCTCCGACCACCCGTCGTGGTACTCCAGCCGCGGGACGGCGTGATGCAGCCCCGTCTGCGTCATCGGCATGTCCTCGTAGACCTGGCCGTCGATCTCGTAGCCGACGCAGATCGGCACCTGCTCCAGCTTCGAAAGCACGTCGGCCTTGGTGAGGAAAAGGTCGGTGATCCCGTTGACGCGCACCGAGTAGCGGCCGATGACCGCGTCGAACCAGCCGCAGCGGCGTTCGCGGCCGGTCGTGGTCCCGTATTCGCCGCCGGCCTTGAGCAGGTGGGCGCCGTTTTCGTCGAACAGCTCGGTCGGGAACGGGCCCGAGCCGACCCGGGTGGTGTACGCCTTGATGATTCCGATCACCCGGTCGATGCGGGTGGGCGGTATGCCCGAGCCCATGCACGCCCCGCCGGCGGTGGGGTTGGAGGACGTCACAAAGGGGTAGGTGCCGTGGTCGACGTCAAGCATGGTGGCCTGTGCGCCCTCGAGCAGGACGTTGTCGCCGCGGTCGAGCGCCCGGTCCAGTTCCAGCCGGGTGTCGGCGATGTAGGGCTTGAGGCGCTCGGCGTACTCCAGGTACTCCTCGACGACCGCGTCGGCGTCGATGGCCTTGCGGTTGTAGACCTTCACCAGGACCTGGTTCTTCTCCCGCAGCACCATCTCCAGCTTCTTGCGGAGGATGCCGGGGTCGAGCAGGTCCTGCACCCGGATGCCGACGCGGCCCACCTTGTCGCCGTAAGCCGGGCCGATGCCGCGCCCGGTGGTGCCGATGCGCGCCGACCCGAGGTAGCGCTCGACCACCCGGTCCAGCGCCCGGTGGTGCGGCATCACCAGGTGGGCGTCTGAGGACAGCAGCAGCTTCGAGACGTCGACGCCGCGCGCCGAAAGGCCGTCCAGCTCGTGAAGCAGAAACTTCGGGTC
>JBOGDN010000021.1:0-2479 GCA_050742995.1 Stackebrandtia sp.
GTGCTACTCGCTGCGCATCGGCTCGGCCATGGCCCGCGACGAGGGCTGGCTGGCCGAGCACATGCTGATCCTGCGCCTGACCAGCCCGGCCGGCAAGGTCTACCACATCACCGGCGCCTTCCCCAGCGCCTGCGGCAAGACCAACCTGGCCATGCTCGAGCCGACGCTGCCGGGGTGGAAGGTCGAGACGCTCGGCGACGACATCGCCTGGATGCGCTTTGGCGACGACGGCAGGCTCTACGCGGTGAACCCGGAGTACGGCCTGTTCGGCGTGGCGCCGGGCACCGACCACTCCACCAACCCCAACGCGATGCGCACCATCGCCAAGGGCAACTCGCTGTTCACCAACGTCGCGCTCACCGACGAAGGCGACGTGTGGTGGGAAGGCATGGGCGAGCCGCCGGCGCACCTGACCGACTGGAAGGGCCGCGACTGGACGCCCGACTCCGAGGAGCTTTCGTCCCACCCCAACAGCAGGTTCTGCACCCCTATCAAGCAGTGCCCGATCCTGGCCGACTCCTACGAGGATCCCCGGGGCGTCCCGATCGACGCGATCCTCTTCGGCGGGCGGCGCAAGTCCACGGTCCCGCTGGTGAGCCAGTCCCGCGACTGGGCGCACGGCGTCTTCCAGGGCGCGACGCTGTCGTCGGAGACCACGGCGGCCGCGGTCGGAAAGGTAGGCGTGGTGCGGCGCGACCCGATGGCGATGCTGCCGTTCATCGGCTACAACGCCGGCGACTACTTCCGGCACTGGATCAACATGGGCAAGGGCGTCGACGGCGCCGAGGCGAAGCTGCCCCAGATCTTCTACGTCAACTGGTTCCGTCGCGGCGGCGACGGCCGCTTTCTGTGGCCGGGCTTCGGCGAGAACAGCCGGGTGCTCAAGTGGGTCGTGGAGCGGCTCGAAGGCGAGGCCGAGGCTGTGGAGACCCCGGTGGGGTTCACGCCGACGCCGGAGTCCCTCGACGTCGACGGCCTCGACATCTCCGCCGACGATCTGCGGGCCTGCCTCGAGGTCGACGCCGACGAGTGGCGTGCCGAGCTCCCCCTGATCAACGAGTGGTTCGACAAGTTCGGCGACAAGCTTCCCGGCGTGCTGTGGGCCGAGCTCGACGCGCTGAAGGCGCGTCTGGGAGCGGCCGACTGACGGCGATTCACGGGTGCGGATCGCCGCGCAGAACACAGCGCTCCCCGCTGACGCTGGGACGTTGTCCCGTCTAGGCTTGCTGCGTGGCGATCCGTGACCTGTTGTACAAGCTTTATGAGAGGCGGCTTGCCGAGCAGCTCGCCGGCAAGCCGCTGCCCAAACACGTGGGCGTCATGGTCGACGGGAACCGTCGCTGGGCCAAGGACATGGGCTTCGTCAACCCCAACGACGGGCACCGGGAAGGCGCCGAGCACATCAAGCGGCTGCTGCGCTGGTGCGACGAGATGGGGATCGGGCACGTCACGGTCTACATGCTGTCGACGGAGAACCTCTCGCGCCCGGCCACCGAGCTGGAGCCGCTGCTGCAGATCATCGCCGACCTCGCAGGGGAGCTGGCCGAGGAAGGACAGCCGTGGCGGCTGCGCACCGCCGGCGCCCTCGACATGCTGCCCGACCACCACGCCGCGGCCATCAAGGCCGCCACGGCCCGCACCGCCGACCGGAAGCAGGGGGCGGTCATCAACCTGGCCATCTGCTACGGGGGACACCGCGAGATCGCCGACGCGGTGCGTGCCCTGCTGCACGAGCAGGACCGGCTGGGAAAGAGCCTCGCCGAAGTGGCCGACAATCTCGAAGTCGAACAGATCGCGCGGCATTTGTACACAAGCGATCAGCCTGACCCCGACCTGCTGATCCGCACCAGCGGGGAGCAGCGGCTTTCCGGCTTCATGCTGTGGCAGTCGGCGTACTCCGAGTTCTACTTCTTCGACTCCAACTGGCCCGATTTCCGGCGCGTCGACTTCCTGCGGGCGCTTCGGTCTTACTCGACGCGTCAGCGCCGCTTCGGCACGTAGCCGTCCCCACGTTCGGCAACCGATTCGGCACAGACGTGCGATCGGGCCGGTCGGCGGGTTGCAGTGGACTTTCGCACCTCCTTGTTCACACCAGCCACAAGTTGTCAGCCGTACCGGTGGTTTGGGGTAGTCAGTTCGTGTCCAGCCCTTGTCGCCGGCGGATTCGGCTGCAAGGCTTCTGCGCTGGGCGCCGCGCCTAGCTGTCCCGCGAGTGTGAAAACGCGGAGACGGCGCCGTTCGAATAAGTCGAACACCTTGGCCGAAGCGAGATCCGCGAACCGCGGTCCGGCCGCATAACCGACACGACACGAAGAGTTCGGCGACGTCCGCTGAGCCGAACAGAAAATTCAGCGCCGGCTAGAGCGTGCACGAGCTTGCTTGCTCGTGCACGGCTTCACGCTGCGCGAAAACGACGAGGAACGGATCGAATTGACCTCTGACGCTGACCTGACGCCCGAAAACGAAGCGCCGACCCAGC
>JBOGDN010000022.1:0-6552 GCA_050742995.1 Stackebrandtia sp.
GGCGACGGTCACCCGGTCAGCGTGCGGACGATCCGCAGACTCTCGGCGAGCTGCCGGACCGCCGTCGACGCCAGCCGGCGGTGCATCGCGTCGAGCGTCTGGTCGTAACGCCGCGCGCAGTGCGCGGCCGCCAGCCAGTCGCTCGTCGCGTCGCGCAACGCCATGACGACGTCTCGCGAAACCCCGCAAAACTGGAGCTGTATCAGCGCCAACTGCGTGGCCTTGACGACCGAATCGAAGTCGACGCCGTCGCCGTGCGCCTCGGGCAGCTCCACCGTCGGCGCCACGGCGTCGACGATGCAGCGGATCTCCCGATACGACGCTTCCAGCACACGCCGAAACTCCGGCAGACCAGGGGCCGTCTCGACATCGCTCATGCGATCTCTCCTCTGTTGAGTTGTGAAGTGACGTGAGGGCCGTTCCTCCCTCGCAACTCCAACTATAACACACTCAACTCCAATTAGACAACATCGGTCGTCGGGTTCGCCCCGTCCACGTGAGCGCGATCGCCGAGCTGCGTAAAATGGGCTTTTCCTCTCATGAGTTGTGAGGAAGTCGGCGGGGCGCCGTTCCGACCTCTTCGGAGGTCTTGCCCCGCCGACGTTTCGTTTGCTCCCCCTACCTGAAAGCGTCCCGGCCGGGCACGCCGAAGCGCCCGCGACGCATGCGCCGCCTCCGTCAGATGGGAGGAAGCGCCTGTGACGACCGCCGGCCTCCACATCTCAGACGGCCGCGCACTTGCTTTGACCATCGTGTCCGCAACACTGGACATCTTGCGCGCCCACGGCGACCTCGCCGGGGTCCACATGAGCACGTATACCGTCTCCGGTTTGCACGAAAGGCCCGGCTTCGTGCGCGTGCGCCCCGGCTGGAGCCGCCGCCGTGAGCCCTTGCCCGCCCGGCCCGGCGAGTTCGCCGACGTCGCCGAGGTTGAAGTCACCGCCTGGGCGGGACCGTTCGAGCGCGACGCCGTCGACCTCGCCAGCACCGCTATGACGGCGCTGACCGGGGCGCGCGGGGTGCGCCTGCCCGACGAGACGACGTGGCTGCGCGCGACGCCGACGTCGAAGCTGTGCCGCGTCGTCGACAAGCACACGACTCAATGGACTCACCGATATGCCTTCGGCATCGACGTCGCCATCGACCTCGCCGAGTGACAGGCACGTTCACGGGCCGCGCGAGGAAGGCGAGGCTATGGCGTGGGAGGGAAGCAACCGCGCCCAGCGGCTCCCGAGCGACTGGCCGCGCCGCCGCGCCGCCGCGCTGACCCGCGACGGCTACCGCTGCACGCGCGTCCGGTTCGACGACACCCGATGCCCCGAGCCCGCGACCGACGTGGATCACATCGAACCCGGCGACGACCATCGACTGTCTAATCTGGCGTCGCTATGTCGGTGGCATCACCAACGCAAGTCCGCGAGCGAAGGCGGCCGCGCCGCGTGGCTCATCCGACCGCCGAAGAAGCGCCCGAGCGAGCGTCACCCCGGCTTGCTGTTACTCAGAGTGACGGCCGGGGTGGGGGGTGACCCCTTGAAATTCCAGTCCCCATCGGACCGTCATAGCAGCTCAAAAATTGTACGGGTATTCAGGCCGTAGTCCAACACGCAAAGTTACTAGACCCCCATGCTGGCTTTCAGAAGATCCCAACCTATAGCTAGGACAAGTCCCCCAAGAAGGCCGATGATTCCCCATATGGTCGACATCCGCTTTCCCTCTCGCCGCATAAGGCGCATCTGCTCGCTGTGGTGCTTCGCCAACTCGTCAAGCATCGTTTGATTCTCGGCGGCCGTCCGCATGCCAAGGAAACGGCCAATCTCCTCAGCGCGCTCTCGGGTCATGTCGGCAATCGCGCGCACGGCGTCGGCTTCATTCCGGAGCTGTTCAGCCTCCCTAAGCCCATCCTCCATTGTCGACTTAAAGGCATGCACGCGTTCCCGCACTGACTCCAAATTAGATACACCCTCGTGCGCAGCGGCAATTTGTACTTGGATCTCCTCGAGGTCATCCCTAATGGATTCTAGGTCGCTCTTGGGTGGCTTCCTAGACTGCTCAAACAGCAGTAGCAGGTGCCGTTGTTCTTCTGCAAGATCTCTTGCAATACGTCGGCGCAAACGAAAGCTAATTAGGAGTGTCACGAGAGCGGACGCGGCAGCGGCAATCGGGAAAGCCGAAGTAATGAGGTCAAAGAATTCCACGCCTCTCAGCCTAGTTCGATTGAAACAAAGCCATTATCGAGAGATCAGGAGTGAGCGATGGGTGCCCGTGGCCCTGTTCCAAAGCGGTCCAACCAACGTCGCCGCCGTAATGCTGACACCCGACCCGATCGGGTTGCCGCCCCGGCCGCTCCGGTGTCCGCGCCGCCGCTGGACTTCCCGGCGCACCGCATCGCCGAGGACTGGTATCGGTCTCTTTCGGATTCTGGCCAGGCTCAGTATTTCGAACCGTCGGATTGGCAGGCCGCGCGCGTCCTGGCATACGACCTGACACGCCACCTGAACTCGGGGCGCGCGTCGGCGCAGATGCTGGCCGCGATCTGGTCGGCCATGGGGGACCTTCTGACCACCGAGGCCGCGCGTCGGCGGGTGCGCATGGAGATCTTGCGCGCCAGCGACGAGGAGTCGGACGCGCGTGCCGGGGTGGTGGCGATCCTCGATGACTACCGCCGCGCTGTCGGCGCCTGATTCCCCGACGTGGCGCGACGACCTGGGCGCGGTCATGACCGGCCCTCGCGGTCTGCCCGAGCGCACGCTGGGCTGGGACGTCCTGGCGTGGACCGCGACGCGCCTGTATCAACCCGACGGCCCCGACGCCGGGCAGCTCTGGCGGGCCACGCCCGAACAGGTGCGGCACATTCTGTGGTGGTACGCCGTCGACGGCCGCGGGCGGTTTGTCTACCGCAGGTCCGTCTTGCGCCGCGCGAAAGGGTGGGGCAAAGATCCACTCGCGGCGTGTTTGTCGCTGGTGGAGTTGCTGGGGCCATGTCGGTTCGGCGGGTGGAATGCCGCCGGTCAGCCGGTCGCGGTCCCGCACCCGAGCCCGTGGGTGCAAATCGCGGCCACGTCGGAGGCCCAGACCGTCAACACCATGTCGCTGATTTTGGCCATGGTGGAGTACGGCTCGCTGGTCGACGACTACGCCCTCGACGTCGGAAAGACCCTGATTTACACCGCGACCGGGCGCTTGCACGCGGTCACCTCGTCGCCGCGTTCCCTTGAGGGTCCCCGGCCGACGTATGTGGTGCTGGGCGAGCCTCAGCACTGGGTGCCGTCCAACGAGGGCCGGGCCATGGCCGAAGTCATCCGCCGCAATCTCGGCAAGTCTCGCGACGGCTCGGCGCGCTCGACGGAGATCGGCAACGCCCATCAGCCGGGCGAGGAATCGGTCGCCGAAACGTCGTATGAGGCGTGGCTGGCGATGGTCGAGGGCCGCGCACGCGACACCGGCGTCCTCTACGACAGCCGCGAAGCGCCGCCGGAAACCGACATGTCCGACCCCTCTTCCCTGCGGGCCGGTCTGCGTGCCGCCTATGGGGACAGTCATTGGGTCGACCTCGATCGGGTCATGGCCGAGATCTGGGATCCGGCCACACCGCCGTCGGTGAGCAGGCGCTACTACCTCAACCAGGTGTCGGCGCCTGAGGATGCGTGGACTACCGCGCACGAATGGGATACGTGCGCCACCGAGGAACGCCTCGCGCCCGGCGACACGGTCGTCGTCGGTTTCGACGGCAGCAAGAGCGAGGACGCCACCGCGATTGTCCTTTGCCGACTTAGCGACGGGCTGTGCGACCTGGCCGGGATCTGGGAACGCCCCGACGGCCCGGCCGCCGATGGCTGGCAGGTGCCGCGCGGCGACGTCGACGCGACGATGGATCACCTAGTCGAGCGCTACGACGTGGCCGCGATGTACTGCGACGTCGCATGGTGGGAATCCTATATAGACATGTGGTCGGTGCAGTTCGCCGACACGCTACGCCTGAAAGCCTCGACGAAATCGGCGGTCGGGTGGGACATGAGGTCGCGACAAAAGGACTTCGTTCTGCGCGGTGCCGAGAACACCCTCGCCGCGATCAGCGACGCCACCCTCAAGCACACCGGCCATTCCGCCCTGCGCCGCCACGTCCTCAACGCCCGTCGACGCCCCAATAGGTGGGGCCTCGGATTCGGGAAAGAGCACCGATCCAGCGCCCGCAAGGTCGACGCCCTTGCCGCGTTGTGCCTGGCCCGCATCGCCCGCCAAGACGTCCTCGCATCCGGTGCCGGACATGCCCGCTCTGGCGAGGTCTGGATGTTCTAACCCGCACTCACCTGGAGGAATCCAAAATGGTCAACAGTCGTCGTTGTCGTGAGCGGTTCACGTTCGTGCTGATACACGGCGCGTGGCATGCAGGGTCCGTGTTCGGTCCGGTAGCTGCGCATCTGCGCTCCGCCGGCCACGACGTGCACGCCCCCACTCTGGCCGGGCACGGCCCCGACGCCGACCCTGACGTCAGTCTCGACGAGGCGGTCGACTCGCTCGTCGACTACGTCGAGTCCCGCAAGCTGTGCGATGTGGTGCTGGTCGGGTGGAGCCTGGGCGGGGTCTTCGTATCTGCGGCCGCCTCTCGCATCCGCGACCGCATCGCCCGCGTGATGTTCCACTCCGCGTTGGTGCTGCGCGACGGCGAGACCGCCTATGACGCGCTGCCGCCGAAGGCCGCCGAGGCGTTTCGGGGGCTGGCGCGCGGCGGCGTGATCGAGCTGCCGCGCGCCATGCACCGGGATGTGTTCGTGCCCGGCGCCGACCGCGTCGCCGCGGAGCGCTTGTATCGCGAGCACGTGCATCCCCAGCCGGAGCGACTCGTCGACACCCCGGCCGCAGGCATGAACGAGTTCGTCGAACTCGTCGCCGGCGGGCTGCCGACGTCCTACATCCTCTCGCCGGACGACATCGTGATGCCGCCCGGCAAGTGGGGCTGGCAGCGGTTCCTCAACCGCCTGGGCTCGCCCCGCACGATTCACCTGACCGGCGGGCACGCACCCATGCTGACCGCACCGGCCGAAACCGCGACGGCGTACGTCCTGGCCGGACGCGCCTGAACACCTGTGGCAAGGCCGTGCCTGCCCGCCTGGCGTCATCCATACGATTACGGGATGGAACGTCCAAACCGTCCCGCCACCCCAGAGTTCCTAAAGCAGGCGGTGTATTCCGTATTCGGCGCGAAGTGCCTGCGATGTGCCGAACCCCGGCCGTTGAAAGCTGCCCACATCGTGGATTGGCCGGACACGTGGCAATACGTTCGCGACAGCTTTCCGCCGTACGCACCGCTTGACTGGTTTGACGAGGCGAAGAGCGTGTTTCACCGCATCGACAACATGATTCCACTGTGCTCAAACTGCCACGATCTTTACGACGACAAGCAATACGAGGATGTCACTGAGGAGGAAATTCGCGGCTACCGCGATGAGGCAGTGAAGCGCCCTGAAGTGCTCTTGTCGCTCGTCAAGTACGTCAAGGACGAGCTTTCTGGCCGACCCCGATGCTCCCACAAGGAAGACGGGAAGCCGAAACACTCGATCTCCGTCGACCCCCTCGCTGCTCTCATCCCCCTCCATTGGATTCAGCAGGGCATCAAAGCTGGCGCCATTTCCCCCGATCCGGAGCTAAAAATCCGGACCGGTACTAGCCGGTCGTACTACGTCCAAACCGTTCGCCTCGATCACGCCAGCATCACAAACTAAATCGCCGGGAGGTGACATGCCTCCCACAAGCAGCGCCAGCAGACTCGCCGCCGAGCTGTTGGGCGAGCTTCGCGACGAGTCGCAACGCCTCGACAAGGTCGACCGGTACGTGCGCGGCGAGCATGACGGCCCGTACGTTCCTCGCACTGCTTCGCGTGAATACAAGCTGCTGGCCGAGCGTGCGGTCACGAATCTGTTGCCGTTGATCAGCGGAAGCATCGCCCAAGTGCTGTTTGTGGACGGTTTCCGGCATTCGGACGGGTCCACGGCGGCGGGGTGGCGGTGGTGGCAGCACAACGGCCTCGACGCGAGGCAAAGCGGGGTGCATCGGGCGATGCTCGACTACGGGCTCGCCTACGTGACCGTCCTTCCCGGCGACGCACTCGACGGCGGGGGGCGGGCGCCGGTGATTCGGGGCGTGTCTCCGCGCCGGATGCACGCCCGCTTTCACGACCCGGCCGAGGACGAGTGGCCGGTGCACGCGATCCGCGCCGAGCCGATCACGTTGGACGGCGAGCCTCGGCTGAAGATCCGGCTCTACGACGCCGTGACGATCGTCGAGTTTCACGCCGAGTCCGACGGCTCCAAGCTTGTCGAGGTCGAACGGGTCGAACACGGCGCCGGGGTGTGCCCGGTGGTGGCGTTTCGCGACTGCCCCGACCTTGAGGGTCGCTCGCGCGGCGAAGTCGAGCCGCATATCGCCACACAGGACCGGCTCAATCAGACGATCTTCGATCTTCTTGTCGCGCAGTCGTTTTCGTCGTTCAAAGTCCGGACGGTCACGGGGATGACGCCGGAGACCGACGCCGACGGCAAGCCCAGGCCTATGCCG
>JBOGDN010000023.1:0-2348 GCA_050742995.1 Stackebrandtia sp.
CGCGCTGCGCCCCGGCGACCGAGTCAACCTGGAACGCGCCGCCACCCTCCAGACCCGGCTCGGCGGCCATTTGGTGCAGGGCCACGTCGACGGCGTCGGCGAGATCCTCAAACGCGAACCCGCGCAAGAGTGGGAGACCGTCTACTTCCGGCTGCCGTGGGGCCTTTCGCGATACGTGGTGGAAAAGGGGTCCATCGCCGTCGACGGCGTCTCGCTGACCGTGGCTTCGGTCAACGGCTCGGAGTTCGCCGTCGGGCTGATCCCCACGACGCTCGAGGCGACCACGCTGGGACGCAAGCGCCCCGGCGACCGGGTCCACCTGGAGACCGACGTGCTCGCCAAGCACGTCGAAAAGCTGCTCGCCGAGGGAGGCCGGTCATGACGACCACGCTTGACCCGATCGAGCAGGCCGTCGCCGACGTCGCCGCGGGCAAGGCGGTCATCGTCGTCGACGACGAAGACCGCGAAAACGAAGGCGACCTGATCTTCGCCGCCGAGCTGGCCACGCCGGAACTGCTCGCCTTCATGGTGCGCTACACCTCCGGGTACATCTGCGCGCCGCTGACGGACGCCGACTGCGCCCGGCTCGAGCTGCCGCCGGCGCACCACACCAACCAGGACCCGCGCGGCACCGCGTACACCGTCTCCGTCGACGCGCGCACCGGCATCCGCACCGGAATCTCCGCGGCCGACCGGGCGCGCACCATCCAGCTGCTCGCCGACGCGACGACGGCCCCGACCGACCTGTCGCGTCCAGGCCACGTGGTGCCGCTTCGCGCCAAGGACGGCGGCGTGCTGCGTCGGCCCGGGCACACCGAGGCCGCGATCGACCTGGCGACCATGGCGGGTCTGCGGCCGGCGGGCGTGCTTTGCGAGATGGTCAACGACGACGGCACCATGATGCGCCTGCCCGACCTGCGGATCTTCGCCAAGGAACACGAGCTGAGCCTCGTCAGCATCGCCGACCTCATCGCCTACCGGCGGCGCACCGAAAAGCAGGTCGAACGGGTCGCCGAGACCAAGCTGCCCACCGAGCACGGCCTGTTCACCGCGGTCGGCTACTCCTCGGCGTTCGACTCCGCCGAGCACGTCGCGCTCGTGGCCGGAGACGTCGGCGACGGCGAGGACGTGCTGGTGCGGGTGCACTCCGAGTGCCTCACGGGCGACGCCTTCGGCTCGCTGCGCTGCGACTGCGGCCCTCAGCTGCGCTCGGCCATGCGCGAGGTGGCCGCCGAGGGCCGCGGAGTGGTCCTTTACGTGCGCGGTCACGAGGGCCGCGGCATCGGGCTGCTGCACAAGCTCCAGGCCTACCAGCTGCAAGACAGCGGCCGGGACACCGTCGACGCCAACCTCGACCTCGGCCTGCCCGCCGACGGCCGCGACTACGGCACCGGCGCACAGATCCTGGCCGACCTGGGCGTGAAGTCGATGCGCCTGCTGACCAACAACCCAGCCAAGCGCGCCGGAATCGAGGGTTTCGGGCTCACAGTGATCGGGCGTGTCGCGCTGCCGAACGCGGTGCGGCCGGAGAACCTGAACTACCTGCGCACCAAGCGCGACCGCATGGGTCATCTCATCGACGACCTCCCGGCGACCGAAAAGGAGACCGTTTGATGTCAGGACACGGCGAACCCGAGCTCGGCACGGTCGACGCCGCCGGGCTGCGGCTCGGCGTCGTCGCCACCCGCTGGCACGACGACCTCGTGGGTCACATGCTCGACCGGGCGCAGACCGCCGCCAAGTCGTGCGGCGTCCTCGATATTCAGGTGGCGCGCGTGGCCGGCTCGGTGGAGCTGCCGGTCGTCGCCCAGGCGTTGGCCCGCCGCTGCGACGCCGTGGTCGCGCTGGGAGTGGTGATCCGCGGCGACACCGCGCACTTCGACTACGTCTGCAAGGCCGTCACCGAGGGCCTCACCCGGGTGGCGCTCGACGAGTCGACGCCGGTGGCGCACGGCGTGCTCACCGTCGACGACGAGGCGCAGGCCGTCGCGCGCGCGGGCTACCCCGACTCCGCCGAAGACAAGGGCTGGGGCGCGACCGTGGCCGCGCTGGACGCGGCCGTGGCTCTTCGAGACATCGACTAGGTCACTGGGACGTGCGGCTGCCTGGCGATCGGCTCGTCAGTCTTGGCAGAATCACTGCCCGTGAAGACTTTTGAGCAGCTGTTCGCCGAGCTGTCCGCCAAGGCGGTCGCGCGTCCCGCCGGTTCGGGAACCGTGGCCGCGCTGGACGCCGGGGTCCATTCCATCGGCAAGAAGATCGTCGAGGAGGCCGCCGAAGTGTGGATGGCCGCCGAGTACGAAGGCCGCGAACGCACCGCCGAGGAGATCTCGCAGCTGCTCTACCAC
>JBOGDN010000024.1:0-8124 GCA_050742995.1 Stackebrandtia sp.
GGCGGAGAGCCGCCGACGGTTCGATCTGGGAAACGGCCCGTTGTTCGCCGTGCGGCTGCTGCGCGTCGCCGAGGACAGCCACGTGCTGGTGCTTTCGCTGCACCACATCGCGGCGGACGCGGTGTCGACGACCGTGCTGACTCGCGACCTGTCCGAGCTGTACGCCGCGCAGCTTGAAGACCGCGCCGTCCAGCTGCCGGAGCTGGAGCGCCGGCCCGCGGACTTCGCCGCCGAGGCGGCGGCCGCAGAAACCGACCCCCAGAGCCTCAAGTATTGGCGCGAACAGCTTTCCGGCGAGCTGCCGGTGCTGCGCCTGCCCGAGGACCGGCCGCGCCCGGCAACGCCGAAGTTCACCAGCCGCGCCCACGTCAGCGTGATCGGCGAGGAGCTGTCGCGGGGGCTGCGCGAGCTGAGCGCCCGCAGCGGCACGACCCTGTTCATGACGTTGCTGGCGGGCCTGGCCGCGACGCTGCAGCGATTCTCCCCCGCCGACGACGTCGTCGTGGGGGTCCCCGCGTCGCAGCGGCCCGAGGGCAGCGAAGACCTGGTCGGCTGCTTCGTCAACACGCTGGCGCTGCGCTTCGACTTGTCGGGCGACCCCGCCTTCACCGAGCTGCTGAAGCGGGTGCGCCGCACGGCGCTTGACGCCCACGACCACGCCGACGTGCCGTTCGACGAGGTGGTGGAGGCGGTCGGACCGCCCGACGACGCCACGCGCACGCCGATCTTCCAGGTGCTCGCCGAATATAAAAGCGTCGACACGTTCGCCCTCGACCTGCCGGGCGTCGAGGCGACGCCGCTGGACGCCGGGCGAGAGGCCGCGCTCACCGACCTGGCGCTTTTCCTGACCCGGCGCGGCGAAGAGACCGTCTGCCACGTCGAGTACAACGCCGAGCTCTTCGACGCCGCCACGATCGAACGCATCAGCGGCTACTTCCAGCTGGCGCTTTCGGCGGCCGTTGCCGACCCCGACTCCCCGCTGTCGCGGCTGGTCGGGTTGAGCGAGCCCGACCGCAACGCGCTGACGGCGTGGCAACACGGCGAGGACGTGCCGATCCCCGCGACGTCCGTCCCCGAGATGCTCGCCGCGGTCGCCCATCACTGTCCCGACGCCGCGGCGGTCGCCGGGGACGACGCGCTGCTGACCTATAGAGAGCTCGACGCCGCGGCCAACCGGCTCGCCGGTCGTCTTGCCGGATTCGGCGTGGAGCCGGGCGAGACGGTCGCGGTGTGGATGCCGCGCTCCGCGCGCCTGGTCACCGCGCTGCTTGCCGTGCTGAAGACCGGGGCGGCGTACCTTCCGCTGGATCCCGGGCTCGGCCCCGCGCGCGTCAAGACGGTGCTGACCGACAGCCGCGCGCGACTGGTGCTCACCTCCAAGGAGGCCGCCGCGGCGCTGCCGGCCCCGCGCAACGTCGAGGTGATGGTCGACGACCCGGCGCACGACCCCGAGCCGCCGTGGGAGATCCCGCGCACTCCGCAGGCCGGCGACGCCGCCTACGTGATCTACACGTCGGGGTCCACCGGCCGACCCAAGGGCGTGGCCGTCTCGCATCGCGGCCTGACAAACCTGTGCCAGTGGTTCCGCCGCCGATTCGACTTCACTCCCGCGGACCGCGCCGCCGCGGTCTGCGGGCAAAGCTTCGACGCCTCGGTGCTGGAGGTCTGGCCCGCGCTGGCCGCGGGCGCGAGCGTGCTGATAGCTCCGGAGTCCGTCTGCGCGGACGCGAAAGACCTGGCGGGGTGGTACGCGCGCGTCCAGGCGACGTTCACGCTGCTGCCGACCGCGCTCGGCGAGGAGATCCTCGCGCTGCCCGAGGCCGCCCGGCTGCCGTTGTCGACGATGGTTCTCGGCGGCGACGTGCTGCGCCGCCGCCCGCCGGGAGGGCTGCGCTACGAGGTGGTCAACGCCTACGGTCCGGCCGAGGCCACGGTGCTGGCGTCGACCCACTCAGTCGCTCCACAGGGGCCTGATTCCATCCCGATCGGCCGGCCCGTCGACAACACGCGGCTTTACGTCCTCGACCACGCCGGGCGGCCCGCTCCGGTGGGCGTCGTCGGCGAGCTGTTCATCGGAGGCCCGTGCGTGGCCAACGGATACCTGCACGCGCCGGAGCTGACCGCGCTGCGGTTCATCGCCGACCCCGGCGGCGGGCAGGACGACCGGCTCTACCGCACCGGCGACCTGGTCCGCTGGAATTCCGACGGCGAACTGGAGTTTCGCGGACGCGTCGACGACCAGCTGAAAGTGCGGGGATTTCGCGTCGAGCCCGGAGACGCGACGCAGGCGTTGAAGGCGTCGCCGGACGTCGCCGACGGCGTCGTCCTCGGGAAACGCGGCCCCGACGGCGAGGCGTACCTGGCCGGCTATCTGGTCCCCGGGAACGCCGACGTCACGCCGGAGACGACCATGGACGCGATGCGGACGCTCGTCCCCGAGTACCTGGTGCCGCAGGCGTGGGCGGTCGTCGAGGCGCTGCCGCGCGACGCCTCCGGCAAGTTGCGACGCGACGCGCTGCCGGAGACGACCGCCCTCGTCGACGCGCCGCGGCCGGCCCGCGACCACTCGGCTGGCCCGCAGGGGCTCTTCGACGAGGTGCGGACGCTTTGGGCCTCGATGCTCGGCCGCCCAATCGAGGACGTGCGCGCGGACTCCGACTTCTTCGCGCTCGGCGGTCACGCCGTGGTTCTGCGGCTGCTCAGCCAGGCGCGAGAGCGCTTCGACGTGAGCTATCCGGTCGTGGAGTTCTACCAAAAACCCACTGTGGCGGCGATGGTCGAGCACATCGGACGAGCCGGCGCGTCCGCCGAAGACGTCGTGGAGTCCGGCCCCGTCTCCTTCCAGCAGAACGCGACCGTCCGAGAGGCCGCCGAGGCCCCCGAGGGGCGGAACACGACCCTCCACATGAACCTCGGCGGCGACGTCGACGCCGGAGCGCTGCGCACGGCGCTGACCGCGGTGGCCGAAAGGCACCAGTCGCTGCGTACGCGGTTCACGCAGATCGACGGCGCGTGGACGCAGGAGGTGCTTGCCAACGGGGATCAGGAGCTTCCCGTCGTCGACCTGCGGCACCTGTCGCCGCCGCAGGCGCTGACGCGCGCCGACGAGCTGTGCGACGAGGCCGCCGGCGAGGTCATGACGCCGGCCGAGGGCCGGCTGTGGCGATCCCGTCTGCTGCGCCTGGCCGAGGATCGGTGGCGGCTGTTGATCGTGGTGCACCACGCGGTGTGCGACGGCTGGTCGACCACGGTGCTGCTGCGCGATCTGGCCGAGGCGTACGCGCAGGCGCGCGCCGGCAAGGCCGTCGAGCTGCCGTCGGCGACGCAGAGCATCGACTACGCCCGCTGGCAGCTGATGCAGCACGACCAGACCGTGGAAGCCGAGCGCATCCAGTACTGGAAGCGGCGGCTGAACGGCTCGACGGTCGACGTGGCCGTCCCCGCCGACCGTCCGCCGTCGTCGGCGGCGACCGCGTCGGCGCACTTCGTGCGGCGGCGGGTCGACGGCGCGGTGATCGCGTCCGTCAACGACCTGGCGCGGCGGCAGGGGTGCACCGAATTCGCGGTCTGGGCGGCCGCGCTCGGCGTGCTGATCTCGCGGCTGGACGGCAGCTCGCGGCTGGCGCTTGGCGTGCCGCACGCGGCGCGCGAGAGCGCCGAGCACGACTCGGTCGTCTCCGTCCTCACCAGCGTTTCGATCCTCGGCATGGACCTGTCCGGCGACATCTGCTTCGCCGACCTGGTCGCCGCCGTCGTGCGCGACTACTTCGAGGGCATCGACAGCTTCGTGCCGCTGCGGCGGCTGCTCGACGCGCTGGCCGCCGAGCGCGGCGACGAGATTCCCAAGACCATGCCGGTAATGCTGACGTATCAGGGAGCGCTGGACCGGCAGGTGTCGCTGCCGGATCTGGCGGCGGAGGTCGAGGAGCGGACCTGGCTGGCCGCGGGGCGTCGGCAGCTGACGTTTTTCGTCGAGCCAGACGACGGGCAGTGGAACTACGGCGTGGTGTGCAACGGCGACATTTACGACCCGGCCACGCCCGAGGGGTGGATGCGGCAGTGGCTGCGCATCCTGGCACAGGGCGTGGCCGCGCCGGAGACGCCGGTGAGCGCGCTGCTGGGGTGACCTCGAGGGGGCGAAGCGTCGCTGGCTAACCTCGGTGCTGCGATTCAACACTATGGGAGGCAGGATTATGGCGAACTCGTCTTTTGACATCGTCAGCGAGATCGACGCGTCCGAGCTTGACAACGCCGTCAACCAGGCGGCCAAGGAGCT
This sequence comes from Stackebrandtia sp., assembly GCA_050742995.1. Taxonomy (GTDB): domain Bacteria; phylum Actinomycetota; class Actinomycetes; order Mycobacteriales; family Micromonosporaceae; genus Stackebrandtia. Next base: position 4,277 of record JBOGDN010000024.1, read on the forward strand.
GTCCACGCGATTCGACTTTCGCGGCACCGGCGCGTCGGTGGAGCGCCTCTCCGACGAGGCGGCCGTGCTCAGCGCCGAGACCGAGGACCGCGTCAAGGCGGCGTTGGACGTCTTCAAGGACAAACTGATCAAGCGCGGGATCTCGCTGAAGGCGCTGGACGCGGCCGAGCCGCGCCAGTCGGGCAAGACGTCCAAAATCGACTGCACTTTCAAGCAGGGCATCGCGCAGGACGTGGCCAAGAAGATCAACAAGAAGATTCGCGACGCCGGACCCAAGGGCGTGCAGAGCCAGATTCAGGGCGAGCAGATTCGGGTGACGAGCAAGAAGCGCGACGACCTGCAGGAGGTCATCGCGCTTCTCAAGAAGGAAGACTTCGACGTGCCGCTGCAGTTCACCAACTATCGATAGGCTAGCTCCACTTTGGGTTTTCCACATTGCGGAGGTTATCCACAGGCGCGGAATCTCGAGTTGCCGGGAGCGCTCCCAGATCGATAGGCTGGACGCAATGGGGAGGAGGTTGGAGGCCCCCAAGTTCGGCGAAGCGCTCCAGCAGCAGACGATGCGCGTCGGGCGTCAGCACGCCGAACAGCCGCACGCGGGCCATGCCGCCGTCGGGGAAGATGTCGAGCCACACGTGGGTGACCGGCTCGCTGGCGGCCAGGGCGAAGCGGTGCGGGGTGTCCGGCTGGAGGCGGGTGCGCGGCAGCAGGTCGCGCCAGGCATTCGGGTCGTCTATGTCGGCGCCGGAGTCGGCGTCGAAGCCGCGCAGCGCCGCGGCGGCGGGGGCGTTGTGCTTCAGGTGCGTGGTGTCCAGCTCGGCGACCTTGACGCGGCCGCGGCCGGCGAGGCTGAGCAGCATCCAGTCGTTGCCGGGGCCGCGGCGGCGTTCGGTCTCCCACCCGTCGGCCTGCGACTGGGCTCGGCCGGGCATGATCGCGCCCTCGGGTCGGGAGTAGAACGCGTTGCTGGCGTCGACGACCGCGCCGCCGTTGGAAAGCGCCGCCAGGTCGATCGGCAGGTCGCCGAAGGTCCTCGGGTCCGGCACGGGTTCGCCGTGGACGCGGAGGCGGGCGACGCCGCCGTCGGGGTAGATGTTGAGCCGCACGTGGGTGCAGCGCCGGGATTCCGCCGCCTCGAAGGAGTTGCGCGCGTCGCCGTTCACGGGCGACCTGGGCACGACAGGCTCCCACCGTGCCTCGCGCAGTTCGTCGACTGACGGGTAGCCGTCGTGCGAGCTGCCGTCCACTGAGATCTCCGGAGGGTAGTTGCCCTTGAAGAACGCGGTGTCGACGACGACGCCGTGTACGACGCCGGGCACGCCGAGCCGGATGATCGCCCAGTCGTGGCCGGGGGTGCGGCGGCGGCGGGTCTCCCAGCCGTCGTAGACCTGGCCGCGCGGGCCGAAGGTGTGCGGGCTGAAGACCGGATCCGCGTCGCGCACCAGGCATTCCTTTTCGGCGAACGACTCGTCGCTTGCGGCGAGGACGGCGCCGGTGAGCGAGCGGGCGGCGAGGTCGGGCCAGTCGGCGAACTTCATATGTCCTCCTTGGACAGCAGGCGGCCGGCGGGGGCGTCGGCGACGCGCCGTCCTCGCAGCCAGGCGGCCTCCACGGCGCCGGTGAGCGTCATTCCTTCGTAGGGGGTGATCGGGTGGCGGTGGAACAGCTCCTCGGCGCGCACCGTCCAGCGCCGGTCGGGGTCGAAGGCCACCAGGTCCGCGTCGCGACCGACGGCGATGCGGCCCTTGCGGCGGGAGCCGATCAGTCGCGCCGGGGCGTCGGCCATCCAGCGGCAGACGTCGCGCAGGGTGTGGCCGCGCGGGGCGGCGTGCGTCCACACCAGCGGCAGGCCCAGCTGCAGCGAGGAGATGCCGCCCCATGCGGCGGCGAAGTCGCCGGCCTTGAGCTGGGGCGTGCACGGCGAGTGATCGGAGACGACGCTGTCGATCACCCCGCGAGACAACGCCGTCCACAGCGCTTCGCGGTTGTCGGCGTCGCGCACCGGCGGACAGCACTTGTATTCGGTGGCGGCGTCGGGCACCTCTTCGGCGCTCAACGTCAGGTAGTGCGGGCAGGTCTCGGCCGTCACCTTGACTCCCGCCGCTCGGGCGGAGGCGACTTCCGCGGCCGCCTCGGCCGCGGACAGGTGGAGTATGTGGACGCGCGCGTCGGCGACGAGCGCGGCGGCCACGACCCGCCGCACGGCGAGCACCTCGGCTTCGGCCGGGCGCGAGGCGACGAAATCGGCGAAGGACCGACTAGCGGGCGCGGCCGCGTCGAGCACGTCGGCGTCCTCGGCGTGCACGATCAGCGTCGCATCGATCGCGGCGCACTCTTCCAGGGCGCCGCGCAGCTGTTCGGGGGTCAGCGGCGGGAATTCGTCCACTCCCGAGTCCGCGGTGAAGCACTTGAACCCGACGACGCCCGCCTGACGCAGCGGCGCGAGGCGTCCCAGGTTTTCGGGCACGGCGCCGCCCCAGAACCCGACGTCGGTGTACACCTTGCCGCGCGCGGCTTCGCGCTTGACCGCGAGGGCCGCCGGATCCAGGGTCGGCGGCAGCGAGTTCAGCGGCATGTCCACGATGGTGGTGACTCCCCCGGCGGCGGCCGCGCGGGTGGCGGTGGCGAATCCCTCCCATTCGGTGCGGCCGGGTTCGTTGACGTGTACGTGGGAGTCGACGAGTCCCGGCAGCAAGGGCAGCGCCGCGAGATCCTCTTCGCTGGCGGCGGCGAACGGCGCGTCGTAGTCGCCGACGGCGGCGATGCGGCCGTCGCGCACGGCCACCGCCGCCGGACGTTCGCCGTCCGGCAGCACAGCGCGACGCGAGCGGAACACCGCCTCGTAGGTCACGGCGTGGTCTTCAGGTAGTCGTTCCACGAGCCGAAGCGCGAGATGTCGACGAGCTCGGAGCTGCCGCGCAGTTCGCGACGCAGCAGCATCCCCAGCGCGCAGGAGCCGTCGAACATGCGGACCACGCCCAGCTCCAGCTCCGGCGGTTCGACGGGCAACAGCGAGTCGTGCAGGACGTGCAGCGGCAAGTCGTACACCTCCCCGGCGACGGCGTACCCGTCGGCCTCGTCGTCGATCGCGTCCAGGGCCGGGTAGCGGTCGGCCACGGAGAAGAAGCGGTACCGCGCGGCCGTGCGGGCGTCGGCCACCTTGGGTGCGCCGCACAGCTTGTCGTGCAGCGGCCCGTCGCTCATGCCGCCCCCGTTGAGGAACATGTGAACCATAGATCTTCCTCCTTATTAGACTTTGTCGTTTCGCTCGCGGTGGATGGGCGCGTCGGTGCGCGACAGGAACCCGCCGTCGGCTCCGTGCCGCGCGGCCGTGATCTCGGCGAGGATCGCCAGCGCCGTCTCCTCCGAGGTGCGCCCTCCCAGGTCGAGGCCGATGGGCGAGTGCAGCCGCTCCAGCTCCGCTGTCGTCAGCCCGGCTTCGGACAGCCGACGCATCCGGTCGTCGTGCGTGCGTCTGGACCCCATGGCGCCGATGTAGCCGACCGGCAGGCGAAGCGCCCGCTCCAGCAGCGGCAGGTCGAATTTCGGGTCGTGGGTCAGCACGCATATGGCCGTGCGGGAGTCCACGGCGGTCTTTTCGAGGTGGCGGTGCGGCCAGTCGACCACGACCTCGTCGGCTTCGGGAAAGCGTTGCCGGGTGGCGAAAATCGGCCGGGCGTCGCACACGGTCACGTGGTAGCCGAGGAACTTTCCGGCCCGCACCACGGCGGCGGCGAAGTCGGCGGCGCCGAACACCAGCAGCCGCGGGGGCGGCTGGTACGACTCCACGGCCAGGACGTGCTCGCCGACGGTCAGCCGGCCGGACTCGCCCCGCTGCAGCATCCGGG